>JAAYRP010000175.1 GCA_012518715.1 Alcaligenaceae bacterium
CACGCAACTAACCGCGTGGGCTTTTTTACTACTTCTACGGATCAAGAATGCGACAGGGCTCTTTTCACTATCCATGGTTTAAACGCGAAGATACCGATGCGTTTTTTGCCTTATTCCAAAACAATATAGCCAACTTCATTGTGATTGCGCTGGCCATGTTAGGCATGGGATTTAGCCAAGACATCGTTTTTGGTAAGGTCCTGCCCGGTGCCGCGATAGCGGTGATGACCGGTAACTTTTACTACGCATATATGGCAAAGCGGCTGGCTACGCGTGAGCAGCGTGCCGATGTCACAGCCCTGTCTTATGGCATTAGCACTCCTGTTATGTTTGTGTTTTTATTTGGTGTATTACTGCCCGCTAAAAACATCACCGGAGATGCGGATCTTGCATGGAAAATCGCCGCTGGGGCCTGCTTTTTAAGTGGTCTCATCGAAGTGCTGGTGTCTTTTACCGGCCGCTGGATGCAACGTAACCTACCACGTGCCGCCATGCTAGGGGCTGTTGCTGGTGTAGCTATCACCTTTATTGGTGGTGAGATGCTCTTTAAAACCTTTGAAATGCCTATTTTGGGCTTGGTAGTGCTTGGCATTATTATTGTGGGGATTATTGGTCGGGTCGTCATGCCTTTTCGCTTATCGCCCACATTTTTTGCCATTCTAATCGGTACAGTTTTAGCTTATACCCTACGCCAATCCGACCCACAAAACATTCAAAATGGGCTTAGCCACTTAGGTTTTTATCCCCCGCTTTTGACCACTGCCGCTTTTGATGGAATGGGTTTATTATTTACCACCATGGTTGGAGTATTAACGGTGGTATTACCCATTACCTTGTATAACGCCATTGAGACCATGAACAACGTTGAAGCCATGAAAGTCTTAGGCGATGAATACGACGTACGGGAATGCCAAGCGGTGGATGGCGTTGGGACCATGCTTGGTGCTTTGTTTGGCGGTCTATTTCCCACAACAGTCTATATTGCCTCGGCAAGCTCTAAATGGATGGGTGCAGGGCGCGGATACAGTATTGCAAATGGTGTGGTTTATATTTTAGCAACGACCTGTGGGCTTATTGCGGCAATGGCCGCGATCATCCCTGTCGCTGTGGTTTCCCCTATTTTGGTTTTTGTGGGGATTTCAATGGTAGCGACGGCTTACCAAGCAAACGCCAAACGCTATTACCCAGCAGTAGCCATAGCAATGCTGCCCTACTTTGGTAACTATCTGATGACGCGATTCGGCAATAAAGCAGGAGAAGTCGTAGAGGGGATCTCAAGCGGCATTATTCCACTGGGCCAAGGTGCTATGTTTACGGCCATGATGTTTGGGGCGATGACAGTATGTGTGATTGATCACAATTTCCGTCGAGCTGCTGTATTTAGTTTTATTACTGCCTTTTTAGCCTTTATTGGTTTAATACATGCCCCTAGCTTGGGTTGGAACGCGGCCCCAGAATTCAGTGTCGGCTATGTTATTCTCGGCTTGTTTTTCCTATACTTTACTTTGGTAAAGCCCACTATTCTGCCCGCACCACCGGCGTTATTTAGCTTACGCAGTGACGACGACCAACCACAAAGCCGTCCTCGCTAACGTGTCATTAAAGGTCGTTTTTTAACGACCTTTTTGTTTTCCTACCGATCTGCCTTATAGTCATAAGAACTAAACTAACGGGAGAGATCATGCTTAGCCCCGCCGTACTCATCGTCCTGATTTTGCTTGTCACCATTGGCTTATTTCTGTTTGGTCGCTGGCGGCACGATATTGTGGCCATTATTGCCCTGTTGTTGTGTACGTTCTTAGGCTTGGTTGATCCCAAAGACACCTTTATGGGATTTAGTCACCCAGCGGTAGTCACTGTTGCTTGTATTTTGATCCTCAGTTACGCGTTGCAGCAAACAGGGGTCGTCGATGCTCTAGCTCACCGTGTGCTCCCTAAAAAAGGCTCGCCCACCATTGCCTTGCTGACGCTTACGGCTTTAGGCGCTTTTTTATCAAGCTTTATGAATAATGTAGGTGCTCTGGCTTTACTCATGCCGGTGGCTCTACAGATGGCCAATCGTTATCAATTAGCGCCCGGCCAAGTCCTAATGCCACTGGCTTATGGCACAATTTTAGGCGGGCTAACGACTTTGATTGGTACTCCCTCTAATTTGATCGTCTCTAGCTTTCGTATCCAAACTTCGGGCTCAGGCTATCACATGTTTGACTTTAGTCCTGTTGGCGTAAGCGTAGCGATCGTTGGTATTTTATTTATTTGTCTAATCGGCTGGCGCTTAATTCCTATACGAGAGCGCGCAGGCAAAGACTCTTTTGATACCGGTGCGTATCTTACCGAAGCCCGTGTCCCCGCCGAAAGCAAAGCCATAGGGATGCGTCTGGCCGAAGTCCAGTCCACTCTGGATCAAACCGATAGCCAAATCTTGGGGTTAATTCGTAAAGACATTCGTCTCAATGCTCCCAACCCAGCGCTAAGCCTAGTAGAAAATGATGTATTGCTAATCGAAGCTGATCCAGAAGCCTTAGCCAAAAATCTCGATGTGCTAGGCCTAGTATTTTACGAGGACAAAGCCCCCTCCACCCCTCCCGAGGAGCTACCCGCAGCACAAGCCACCGAAACCAAAGCACCAGCCAATGGCGATAAAAATAAAGAGAAAAAAGAAAAAGGCAGTTATTCCAATGAGCTCTCTGAGCTCGCTATTTTGCCAGGGTCTCCGCTTATTGGACGTAGTGCCGCTGACTTACGTCTGCGCTCTTTATATCGAATTAACTTACTCGCTATTTCTCGTCAGGGTACTCGCTCTAGAACGCGTCTTAAACAAACCCCCTTACGCATTGGGGATGTACTGCTCTTACAAGGCGCAGCCGAAAATGTGGCCGATTTTGCCTCGGTGGGTGGATGCGCCCCCCTCGCGACCCGTCCTTTACGCGTGCCCGACCGCCAAAAGATGCTGCTCTCCGCTGGTATTATGCTGTTGAGTGTCATCCTCGCCGCCACTGGGCTGGCTTCGGCTGCAGTAAGTTTTATGTTTGGTGTACTCTTACTGTTACTGCTTAATGTGATTGCGATCCGCAATGTTTACCAAGCGGTAGACTGGTCAGTGATCGTTTTGCTTGCCGCGCTGATTCCTGTCGCACAAGCCATGGAAAGCACCGGAGCCGCTGCCGCGATTGCTACACTTTTATTAGATTATGTCGCACAGGGCAATACCATGTGGGCGCTTGTGCTTATTATGGTGGCCACCATGGGAGTATCTGATCTTATGAATAATGCCGCTACCGCTGCCGTCATGAGTCCTGTTGCCATTGGCACAGCACAACAGTTAGGCGTCAACCCCGATACCTTTTTAATGGCCGTGGCCATAGGGGCCTCCTGCGCTTTTCTTACCCCCATTGGTCACCAGAACAATACGCTTATTTTAGGTCCCGGCGGCTTTAGGTTTGGAGACTACTGGCGCATGGGGCTGCCACTCGACATCTTGCTGGTAGCGAGTACTATCCCCCTACTGCTCTACTTTTGGCCCCTCTAGCTGCTGCACCAGTGCCACGATGGCCTGCTCCCGACGCGCACTCGGTAAGTGGCGCGGGTGTAGAGACGACCATTCAGGATGGGCGCGCGCTTGCTCTATGGCTTCGGGCAAAGGCCCTGAGCGCCAATTAATCGGTGTGCTCTCCTCTGAAAGCGAACCACTATCTAAAGCGATCTGTGCCCGAGTGATAGCAATGGGTGTTTGCGCAGCGTGCCCACGTTGCGCTAAAGCATGAATAAGCGCAATTTGGCGTAAAGCCAATACACGAATCACACTATCGTCCACAGTTAGCTCCGATTCGCCACGCCACTTACCTATTAGGCGTTGTCCCCATTTATCTACCCCCTGCCAAATCCCACCTGCCGCTGCACCAATCAATGTGCCTGAGCCTAAAGTTAAGCCTGCGGTAAGCAGATCAAACGTTGCCCCTGCCATCGCTCCAGCGGCCACCCCTTTACCTACTTGAATACCCAACTCTTTTAGCACTTCAGGGTGAAACAAATCCGTTTCCCAACGGCACCCCTCTAGGGCAATATGATCGGGCAAGTAATCACGAGTAGTGAAATTAAAACGCCGTAATAAGGCTTTGACGCAAGCCTCTTCTCGTAAGCGAATCGTTTCGTGCAAGGTTTTAACATTTTTCTCCAAAATGGCTTTTTGCGAAGGGCTAATTAAGCGCCAGGCAGCCACATCCACTAAGAGTTCGGCTAATAATCGCCAAGC
>JAAYRP010000176.1 GCA_012518715.1 Alcaligenaceae bacterium
CATTGGTGAGCCCAATAGCGACAAACGCTATCCCTTAAATACTGCTGCTGACTTCTATATCCGCGGCTTTGCAAACATCGCCTATGGCATGAAACGCCCCGTGCAAGACGCCACTGACGACGATATGGCGCTAACAGGGGTCGATCGATATGCGGACACCATTAAAGATCGCGTCAAAGACGAAGAATGGCTCAAAGTGGCTACCGTTATGTGTCGCGGGGGGCGCTTTGACAAAGTCGAAGATGCGTGGGATGAAAGCAAAGGGCATCTAAAGCATGCGCATCCACATATGCTACCGGTTTGGGATGAAAAACTATTTCAATCCAAGCATGCGCTTACTGGCGAAAACAACAGTGGCTGCCCAACCTGGTACCCGACGCGTTTGGCCGATGGCACACCGATGCGTGAGGCGTTCTCTGAGCCCGAATGGCCATTTTTAATGAGCTCTTACAAGTCTAACCTGATGAGTTCTATTTCCATTGCCGTCGACCGCTTACGCCAAGTCCACCCGCATAATCCTATCTCCATTAACCGCGAGGATGCAAACGAGTTAGGAATTAAAAATGGGGAGCGCATCCGCCTGGTGACTCCAGGAAACTCTGTCAAAGGAGTGGCCATGATCCGAGACGGCGTGATGCGTGGTGCCATAGCCATTGAACATGGATACGGACACAAAGAACTTGGCGCACGAGCCCATACAATCGATGGCAAAGCCATGCCCCATAATCCTGCCTTAGCTGCAGGGGTAAATATCAACGACCTTGGGTTCCGCGATAGCACTCGTGGTGATCATAATAACGTGTGGATTGATTGGGTATCTGGGGCCGTAGTGCGCCAAGGCCTGCCTGCTCGCATCGAAAAAATCTAATATTTCCCCAGTCTTATCATGAAGAAGCACCCCAATCCCCTGTCGGGGTGCTTTTTTATCTCTCATAATGCTATATTAAGCTCAAATAAAAAATCCGGCGTCTTCTCTTTTTGCTTTCATTGGACCACTGTTTTGTTAAATTACGTCACATCTAGTCGTTTACCCACGCCTTGGGCTAATTTCACCCTTTCTGTTTTTTTAGAAAAAGCGACACAAAAAGAACATTTGGTGATTTCGCTCGGAGACTTAAGCACTCCAGAGCCGGTTTTATTACGCCTGCACTCAGAGTGTCTCACGGGAGATGCGTTATTCAGTTTACGTTGTGATTGTGGCCCACAACTGGAAAAAGCCTTACAGCGTATCGCCGACGAAGGCAGAGGGGCGATTTTATACTTACGCCAAGAAGGCCGCGGCATTGGTCTTATCAATAAAATACGTGCTTACCATCTGCAGGATCAAGGGGCTGACACAGTCGAAGCCAATGAGCAGCTAGGCTTTCATGCCGATGAAAGAAACTACGAACTCATACGCCCCATGTTGGATTTTTTCAATATCAAAACCATTCGGTTAATGACTAATAATCCTCGCAAGGTCAAAGCCCTTGAGGATTTAGGCTATACCGTCACAGAGCGTATCGAGCATCGTATTGAGCCAAACCCCTATAATCGCTATTACTTACACACCAAAGCGCTTAAGCTTGGCCATTTTTTAGACGAGCCCGAAGCCTAAGTGCTCTGTTCTCATTCTAACCACCGATCCAAACCCATAAGGAGACGAGTATGTGGCTACGTTGGATAAGTCTTAGTGGCGCGGCGCTACTGCTACAAGCCTGTGCCCTATCTACTACTACCGAAACTATTCCTTTACCTTTTCAGGCACTAGGCAATGAGCCAGGTTGGTCTGTTGTCATTAGCCCAGAGCACCAAGCAACCATTACACTCGACTATGGTGAACAACAGTTTGCCCTACCCTTACCCCCTGCTCAAGTCACCTACGCAGGTACACATTATCGTGCCGAATACCAAGATCAACCCTTTGCTTTAGATATTATCTTTAATACCTGTAGCGACACCATGAGTGACACCTCCTATCCTTATGAAACGCGACTTGAAATTTTAGGTAAGCAGTACCAGGGCTGTGGTCGCCCTGCCCCATAAAAAAACCCAACTCCATGGAGTTGGGTTTTTACATAGGTTTTAAATCTGCCGTGCTAACTGCGCTGCCAATCCGATGTAACTACGCGGTGTCATTGCCAGTAATTCTGCTTTGGCTTGTTCTGGTAGATCTAAACCAGCGATAAATTCGCGCAGACCTGTCTCGTTGATGCCTTTACCACGGGTAAGCGCTTTAAGTTGCTCATAGGGGTTCTCTAAACCATAACGACGCATTACCGTTTGCACAGGCTCAGCTAAGACTTCCCAACAACTGTCTAAATCAGCATCAATAGCTGCAGCATTTAACTCCAGTTTACCTAAACCTCGCAAACAAGCGTCGTAAGCCACAAGGCTATAACCCAAACCAACGCCTAAATTACGTAATACGGTGGAGTCGGTTAAATCACGTTGCCAACGCGAAACTGGTAGTTTTTCAGACAAATGGCGTAATACCGCATTCGCTAAGCCCAGATTCCCTTCAGAGTTTTCAAAATCGATGGGATTGACCTTGTGTGGCATAGTGGAAGAGCCAATCTCGCCCTCTTTGAGACGCTGCTTGAAATAACCCAGCGCAATGTATCCCCAAATATCACGGTTAAAATCAAGCAAGATCGTATTCGCACGAGCGATCGCATCAAAAAGCTGCGCCATCCAATCGTGGGGTTCAATCTGGATCGTATGCGTGTTTTGTACCAAGCCCAAACCGCTTAACACGTTTTGGCTAAAAGCAGGCCAATCGATTTCAGGATACGCACTCAGATGAGCATTATAGTTACCCGTAGCACCGTTCATTTTTGCCAAAGGCTCAACTGCCGCTATGGCATCGATAGCACGCTGTAAACGAGCAGCGACGTTCGCGAACTCTTTACCCATGGTAGTGGGGCTGGCTGGCTGGCCATGTGTACGAGACAGCAACGGTTGATCTGCATAATCATGGGCCTTGGCTTTGATATCATCACAAACACGCTGCAAGGTCGGTAGAATCACTTGCTCCCGGGCACGAATCAGCATTAATGCATGTGAGGTATTATTAATGTCTTCAGACGTGCAAGCAAAGTGAATAAACTCCGCCGCCGCCTTTAGTTCAGCGTCATCCTGAACTTGTTCCTTTAGCCAGTACTCAACCGCTTTGACATCATGGTTGGTCACACGCTCGATGTCTTTGATGCGCTGGGCATCGGCTTCGGAAAACTGCGTCACAATCGTATTAAGGCGCGCCGTAGCCTCAGCACTAAACGCGGGCAACTCGGATAGTCCCGCCTGCGACAAAGCAATCAGCCAAGCAATTTCGACTTCTACACGATGGGCCATGAAACCCGCTTCAGACAATAAACCACGTAAAGAGTTACCGCGGCTTGCATAACGCCCATCAAGTGGGGACAACGCATTTAAAGGAGTTAATTGATCTGCGATTTGCATGATAGTTAGGGATAAAAATAACGAAAACCTTATTCTACCATTGCCTCCCTCTAAAAAACTGCTCCTCTCTTTGCTAGCCCTAGAAACCAAAAGCACAAAACGGCATAAAAATCCAGCTTTTAATCCTTTTAAAGACAATTCATGACATATAAACCACAAAAATCGCCTAAAGCTTAAACCCAAGGCAAAATACTGCTATTACACCCAGTTTTTAGGCGGTTCTTGCTATACTTTTTGTGCTTGCAACTCACTCTTTCTTTCTATGAAACTTCTAGGTTCACTTACCAGCCCATACGTGCGTAAGGTTCGCGTAGTGATGGCAGAGAAAAAACTCGACTATGAGCTCGTCCTCGAGGACGTGTGGGCCGATGATTCGATCATTCAACAACACAATCCTCTGGGCAAAATTCCTTGTCTAATTATGGACGATTACGGCAGTTTATTTGATTCCCGCGTGATTGTGGAATACTTAGATACGCTATCGCCCGTAGGCCGGCTGCTGCCTCAGTCGGGACGTGAGCGTGCCACAACCAAAGCTTGGGAAGCGGTAGCTGATGGCATCATGGATGCTGCCGTCACTATTCATACCGAATACACTCGACGCACTACTGCCCAACAAAGCACCGACTGGATTCGTCGTCAAGAAAGCAAAATCCAAGCGGCGCTGGATTATATGGAAAATGAGCTACCCGAAGACATGCCATACTGCACGGGTATTAATATAAGCCTAGCCGATATCGCCGTTGGCTGCGCTCTGGGCTATTTAGATCTACGCTTCCCTAAACTTGAGTGGCGCCAACACTACGAAAAGCTCGCCCTGTTAATGGAAAAACTAGAAACACGTCCCTCTTTCCAAAGCACAGCAGCACCCGTCTCAAATTAAAAAAAAGGACTATGTAATCATAGTCCTTTTTTCCTTTATTTACCCCACATGTACACGTATGGTCTCTATAAGCATCTGTATAGCTAAGACCAACAACATAGAGGCAAAGATCCGCTTTAACGTTTTTACGGGTAGGCGATGAGCAAGCTTAGCCCCAAACGGAGCCGTTAACATGCTTAACGCCGTTAAAATCAATAACGCAGGCCAGTAAATATAGCCAATCATTTTTAAATCAGCACTGGTATACTGCGCCCCCGACCAGATATATCCAATACCGTTTGCTACCGCAATAAAAAAACCAAGCGCTGCGGATGTAGCAATGGCCTTAGGCATGGGAATGTTGGCTCTTACCATAAACGGCACGGATAAAAAGCCTCCGCCTGCCCCTAACAAGCCGGACACAAAACCTACCACCCCACCAAAAGCGGTAACTACCCAAGGCTTGGGCAGCGTATTGGCTGCAGGCGGGGGGGTATTACGAAACATTTTCAAAGCCGAATACACCACAAAAGCAGCAAAAATAATCGCCAATACTAAGCCATTAATATAAGCAAACACGGCGCCACCAGAAAGCAAACCACCAATCAGTAGCCCAGGCACCATTAAGCGCACAATATCCCAGCGAATTGCACCATGCGCGTGGTGGGCACGCATGCTCGATAACGACGTAAAAACAATGGTGGCCATCGCCGTGGCAATGGCGGCATGTACCGCAATCAAAGGCGGCACACCAAGTTTAGGTAAAAGAAAATTCAGAAAAGGCACAAGAATCATGCCACCGCCAATCCCAAGCAATCCAGCGGAAAATCCGACAAAAGCTCCTAGGACAGCAAAACCAACTAAAAAAACCGGATCCATTTTTATTGACTACCCACTATTGAATAATACCGCCGCCTAAACACACATCACCATCGTAAAGCACCACAGATTGACCCGGCGTCACCGCCCACTGAGCTTGCTCAAAATACAAAGTTAGGGCTTGTTGATCGGCGGAGATAAGGCGACATGCCGCATCGTTTTGGCGATACCGCGTTTTAGCAGCATAATCGGTTCCTTGCGGCGCCGACCCAGCAATCCAGCTCACATTTTCTGCTCGTAGCTCGTGCTGTAATAACCAAGGGTGGTCATGCCCCTGTACCACATATAAAGTATTATTTTTTAGATCCTTACGCGCGGCATACCAAGCTTCTGCCGTTCCGTCTTCTCGCTGTTTGCCTTTAATGCCGCCTATACCTAAGCCTTTGCGTTGCCCATAGGTATAAAAAGCCAAGCCAATATGCTCGCCAACAATTTGCCCCTCGTCTGTTTTGATGGGGCCTGGCTGAGTGGGTAAGTAACGATTCAAAAACTCTCTAAAAGGACGCTCACCAATAAAACAAATCCCAGTGGAGTCTTTTTTCTTAGCATTAGGCAACTGTAGTTGTGCAGCGATATCACGTACCTGTGTTTTTTTAATTTCCCCCAATGGAAACAAAGTGCGTGAAAGCTGGTCTTGATTTAAGCGATGCAAAAAATAACTTTGATCTTTGGTCGCATCTAGACCTTTCAGCAATTGATATTGCTTGCCATTAGGTGTGTCCACTGCGCGCACACGTGCATAGTGCCCCGTCGCGATGCGCTCGGCGCCTAGGCTCATAGCATGGTCCAAAAAGGCCTTGAATTTAATTTCGGCATTACACAACACATCGGGGTTGGGAGTACGACCAGCCGTGTATTCGCGCAAAAACTCTGCAAAAACACGATCTTTATATTCCGCAGCAAAATTCACGGCCTCGATTTCTATACCGAGCAGATCCGCGACACTGGCCGCATCCAGCCAGTCTTGACGACTGGAGCAATACTCACTGTCGTCATCATCTTCCCAGTTTTTCATAAAAAGGCCTATCACCTCGTAGCCTTGTTGCTTGAGCAGCCAAGCAGATACCGAAGAGTCCACCCCTCCGGAAAGACCGATGACTACACGCCCTTTAGCGCCTGTTGAAGCTTTCATTATTCCTACTCACATAAAAGGCAACGCTGCCCTAATATTATTAAATGCCACCTATTGTACTCGCATCCTAATCTGGACTGCAGCCTTGCCCTAATGAAAATAGGGCTGTAAAGATACAGCCCTATTTCGCATCAAAAACAAAGATCTAGCTACGTTTTTGGCGACGAACCCGTACGGCTTCTGCTAAGCGTTGCAAGACTTTCTCGGAGTCCTCCCAACCAATACACCCATCGGTAATACTCTGCCCATAAGTAAGTGGTTGGCCTTCGACCAAATCCTGACGCCCAGCGACGAGATGGCTTTCTACCATCACACCAAAAATACGCTCATCACCCGCTTCGATCTGTGCGCAAATTTCATCAATCACAATCGGCTGACGACGGTAATCTTTATTACTGTTAGCATGGCTTGCATCAATCATAATACGTGGCAATAAACCAGAGGCCTCTAAGTCTTTGCCGGTTTGATCCACACTTTGGGGATCATGGTTAGGCGCTTTACCACCACGCAAAATAATATGGCAATCCTCATTACCCTTAGTGGAAACAATTGCCGAGTGCCCACCCTTGGTTACGGATAAAAAATGGTGCGGTTGTGAAGCCGCTTTAATGGCATCAATCGCTATGCGTGTGCTCCCGCCTGTACCATTTTTAAAGCCTACCGGACAAGAGAGCCCAGAAGCTAGCTCGCGGTGAACTTGGCTTTCTGTCGTACGTGCCCCAATAGCGCCCCAAGAAACCAAATCAGCAATGTACTGAGGCGTAATCATATCTAAATACTCACACCCCGCAGGCATACCAAGCTCGTTGACCTCGAGTAACAGCTGGCGCGCCGTACGCAAACCCTGATTAATATTAAAGCTACCGTCTAGATCAGGGTCATTGATCAAGCCTTTCCAACCCACTGTGGTGCGCGGCTTTTCAAAATACACCCGCATCACAATTTCCAGCTCATCTTTTAAAGACTCACGTAATGGCAGCAGACGACGGGCATACTCCAAAGCCGCTTTAGTGTCATGAATAGAACAAGGACCAATCACGACAACTAAGCGATCGTCTTTGCCATGTAAAACCTCATGAATCGCATCACGGGTGTTATGGACCACAGCAGACACCTCGGCCGAGCAAGGAAACTCTCGCATTAAGTGCGCTGGAGGGCTTAGCTCTTTAATTTCCCGGATACGTAAATCATCAGTATTGTGTGACACGACTAGACTCCATTTTGGTTGTGCCAGGCTTGAGTGGCGGCACAAAAAAAGCCGCCTTGTGCGCTGGCGGCTTTAGTTGGGAATTTTTTGCTATGTGTTTTATGTACAAGGCATCCCTTCCTGCGCCAGCGGCATAGGAAAAGCATAAAAGTAAAAGAAGAAAAAAGAAATCGCTTTGTACATAAAACCTATCCTAGCACATATTTTATAAAAAAAACAATCATCCTCTTATTATAAATTTAAATATGTACAACTCTCACCACATACAACAAAGCTAACCCATCACCCATTTCAATAGTTTTTATTAAAATGATTTGAGTTGAAATGATTTAATACGGTATGATTCAGACTCAAATCAAGTGGTGCTTGCACATCCCTCGTACTACTTCTTCTTTATCATGTAAAAAGGAATGTGATGCTAAAACCGACTTTTTTTCTTCGTACTGTCAGTATGATGACCGCTAGCGTAATAGGTATAACGGCGCATGCCGCGTCGCTGGCAGACATTCAAGCAAAAAACACCATTCGCATTGCCGTTGCGAATGAAATCCCGTATGGCTATACCGACCTAGACGGTAGTGCTAAAGGCGTAGGCCCTGAAGTAGCGCAGCATCTTATACGAGCTTTAGGCATAGAGAACATTGAATGGCATACCACCAACTTTGGCTCGCTTATCCCGGGTTTACAAGCCGATCGTTTTGACATGGTAGCGGCTGAAATGGCTATCTTGCCCCAGCGCTGCCAGCAAGTACTTTTTTCTGAGCCCAATAGCTCTTATGGCGAAGGCTTATTGGTAGCAAAAGACAACCCTAAAGATCTTCATCGCTATGAGGATTTCATCGAAAGTGAGCATACATTGGCTATCATGGCTGGAGCCGATCAGCTTGAAATCATGCAGCAATTAGGCATGGATGAAAGTCGTCTGGTCACTATTGCCAATAATGCCGATGCGATTTCTACCGTCGCTACAGGCCGTGCCGATGCGTATGCCGCAACGGGGTTAACCGCCGCTCAGCTGGCGCAACAAAGCCCTAAAGTAGAAGTTGCTGCAAAGTTTGTCGATCCGGTTGTTAACGGTCAACCTGTACGCAGCTGGGGAGGCTTCACCTTCGCTCAAAACAATACGGAGCTACGTGACGCCATTAACACTGAGCTGGCTAAATTCAAACAAACCCAAGCCTGGCAAGACATTTTGTCACGCTATGGTTTTAGCGACACCGATCAAAAAGAATCTAATGCTCAGCAGACGGCCGATCTCTGTGGCGCTAAGACCAATTAATCTCTGTCATGATGCTCTGGTTTCAATACAGTGACCCTCTGCTTGCTGGCGCCTGGGTCACCCTACAACTGACCTTTTACTCAACAGTATTAGGTGCTATTTTTGCTTTCGCCTTTGGGATAGGCCGCTTATCGGCAAACCGACTCATCAACGCGGTAAGCGTGACATTTATTGAGGTATTTAGAGGAACCTCGCTACTGGTACAACTGTTTTGGCTGTTTTTTGCTTTACCTTTATTAGGCCAATGGCTGGGCATCGATTTGCGCTTGCCACCTGTGCTCGCAGGAACCTTAGCCCTTGCCTTAAATATAGGTGCCTATGGTGCAGAAGTCGTACGCGGCGCATTACAAGCGGTACCTCCTACTCAATATGAAGCAGCCAAAGCACTGGATTTAAGCCCTCGCCATACTCTATGGCGTATAGCTTTACCCCAAGCCTTGCCAGAAATGATGCCTAGTTTTGGTAATCTAGCGATTCAAAACCTAAAAGATACCGCCTTAGTTTCTCTCATCGGTTTAGCCGACATGACCTTTAGAGCTGAGCAAATCCGTAACCTAACCCAGGACAGCACAACCATCTATACCTTATTGCTTTTTATGTATTTTGGTATGGCCTTGGTTATTAGCGCTCTCATGAAACTCATTGAGCGTTATACCTGCCGTTGGCGCACAGGAGCCCAATAATTATGTTATTTGGAATCAGCTGGGATACAAGCAGCACATGGGCGTTTATCTGGTCTATTTTGCCTATATTAGCTCGCGGACTATGGGTGACATTACAAGCCACTATTGTTGGCTTTATGATTGCTGCCATATTTGGCTTGGTCTTAGCCGCCTTAAAAAGCAACCGTTATCGGATCATTGCGTGGCCCGCACGTTTTATAAGCGAGTTTCTCCGAGACACACCCTTATTGGTTCAACTTTTTTTCTTATATTATGTGCTTCCCGACTATGGTCTTGTCTTACCCGCATTTTTAACAGGGGCGTTAGCATTAGGCCTACAATATAGCGCCTATACCTCGGAAGTTTATCGGGCAGGCATCGACTCCATTCCTAAAGGACAAATCGAAGCGGCTCGAGCGCTAGACCTTAGCCCTTTTCGTTTGTTTTTTTTCATTATTATTCCTCAGGCGATCCCAAGAATCATCCCCGCTTTAGGCAATTATTTGGTCTCTATTATGAAAGACGTCCCCGTGCTTTCCGTAGTCGCCGTCCTAGAGCTGCTCAATGTGGCCAAAATCATTGGTGATCGCAGCTTTAATTATCTTATCCCTCTATCGCTGGTGGGGCTGATTTATTTGATCATGACCCTCATTGCCGCCGCGGGCATCCGCTGGTTAGATCAGCGCTTACCTAAAGAGGGGGTTCATCTTAGTCATGACTAACTCAAACAACAGCATAGCGTTTCATCAAGTCACAAAGAAATTTGGCGATCAAGTCGTACTAGATCAACTGGATTTCTGTGTACGTAAAGGTGAAAAAGTCACCATTATCGGCCCTTCCGGCTCTGGAAAGTCCACAGTATTGCGGATTTTAATGACCTTAGAGAACATCAATGCGGGAACCGTCTATGTAGATAATGAGCCGCTTTGGCATGAGTACCAAGCGGAGCAGCTAGTCCCCGCCTCAGAAGCCCATCTGCGCCAAATGCGTAAAAAGATGGGCATGGTCTTTCAACAATTCAATCTATTTCCCCACATGAGTGTACTTCGTAATATTACTGAAGCACCCATGCATGTATTAGGCCTTTCAAAGCAAGAGGCAAAAGAACGGGCGCTTGCATACCTTGAGCTTGTTGGTCTGATGGATCATAAAGACAAGTTTCCAAGTCAGCTCTCTGGAGGGCAGCAGCAGCGAGTGGCCATTGCACGTGCTTTAGCGATGCGCCCTAAAATTCTTTTATTCGATGAGCCAACCTCCGCCCTAGACCCAGAGCTGGTGGGAGAAGTGCTACAAGTCATTGAACAACTGAGCAACCAGCAAGATTTGACCTTATTGCTAGTCACTCATGAAATGCAATTTGCCAAAGACATTTCAGACCGCGTCTGCTTTTTTGATCGGGGAAAAATGGTAGAAGAAGCGCCCCCGCAGGAATTATTTGCAGCCCCTAAACAAGCTCGTACCCGTGATTTTTTAGCTAATTTCATGCAAAATCAATCATTAAGCTAAACCCAAACCATTGCTCATAAATTAATTGCCCCCAAAGCCCATATTGGACCTTGGGGGCTTTGCTTAACCTATGATCCCTCCATTAACCGACCGCCTTAAAAGACTGTCGATGCGCCAAAAAATCAGGTCGAGGAGCCAACCCGTATTTAGGGGCCTGTAAAGAATTTTTCACACTGTTGTAAACCATAAACAGATTCGATCGTGCCATAGGACTGATATTTTCGGTGGAGGCATGTAGAGTATTACAATCAAAAAATACCACCGATCCGGCAGGCGCCTCAACCGTGTGAATCCCGCCCTGTTCCACGAGCTGGCTGAGATGCTCCTGACTCGGCACACCATACTGCTGGCGTTTTAATGATTGTTGATAATGCTGTTCCGGCGTTTGGCCTAAGCAGGGCACAAAATACCGGTGTGATCCAGGTATAAGCATCAAAGGACCATTATATGCCGCATTGTCTGTTAATAAGATTGAGCAGCTAACCGCCCTCATCCGTGGCATACCATCTTCCACATGCCAAGTTTCAAAATCCGAATGCCAATAAAAAGGTTTCCCCACAAATCCGGGTTTAACGTTTGCACGCGTTTGATGCAAATAAACCGGTGAACCTAAGATCGCCTGAGCCACACTCAATAAACGCGGATCTTGCACTAGTTGCGCTAATACCCCTGGCTGCTGATGAAAGGCAAACAATGAGCGAATAGCTCCACTGTCCGGCTCCGTAATCGCATTGGGTGCTTGTGCAAGCTCTTTATCAGCTAATAAAGCCTGTAATGCCTGCTTATAATGAGCAGTTTCTTCACCTGAAAAATAGTGAGGAATAACTAAAAAGCCATTATCGGCATAGCTTTGCCACTGTTCTGGCGTCAGCCCTGCTTCCATTGGCTCCTGTCCATAAACCACAGGCTCCTGTCGCGCTACAAGCCCTTGTGGCGTTGATAAGCGTGACGGATAAGGGTCAAAAACGCCCATGTTCTTTCCTCCTCTTAATCCAAGTCTGCCGGATAAACGCCATCAGCATCATGAACTTCTTGCCCACTGACAGGTGGGTTAAACACACAAATCACCCGCAATGGCATTTTTCCACCACGTAAATAATGCTCATCATGCTCATTAAGTGCATACACAACCCCTGGACCTAATGCGTATTTTTTGCCATCAGCGATGGTTTCTATTTCACCATCACCCTCAACACACCAAACCGCCTCGAGATGATTTTTATAATGAATATGCGTCTCGGTACCAGGCAAAATAATGGTTTCATGAAATGAAAAGCCCATTCCATCTTTTTTAAGCAAAACTCGACGACTTATCCAAGTATCAGTACGAACCTCGTTTTCTGTGCCAATAACATCGTTTACATGACGAACTATCATGAGTGCGCTCCTAATTTAACAATCTGTGCAGTGCGAGGGGCTTGAGCCATAACCGTAGCAACACTCTTTTCCAAGCGATTTAAGCCCTCTTCTAAAAGTGCTTGGCTAATCGTTAGCGCGGGAAGAAATTTCACCACCTCATCTTGTGCTCCTGAGGTTTCTATAATCAGCCCCGCCTCAAAACACGTTTGAGCAATCTCTGCTGCTAAGTCAGAGCCTGCAGGAGTCACAAGACCTTGAATTAGCCCTCGACCGCGTACACTGAGCCCTGAGCCTGGGTAACTATGCACTATGTTCTCTAACCAATCGCGCACAAACTGCTCTTTTTGTTTAATTTGCTCACTAAAAGCTTGATCCGCCCAATATTGCTTTAGGGCGTGCGTTGCTGTCACAAACGCCAAATTATTACCTCTAAACGTGCCATTGTGCGCACTAGGCTGCCATACATCTAATTCCGGTTTCATTAAAACCAGAGACATAGGCAAACCGTACCCAGAAATGGATTTAGATAACGTAATGATATCGGGCTGAATGCCCGCTTTTTCAAAACTAAAAAAATCACCAGTACGCCCGCAACCCACTTGAATATCATCCACAATGACTAAAATGCCATGTTGACGACATACCTGCTGCAAAGCACGAAGCCAACGCGGGCTTGCTACATTCACCCCACCTTCGCCTTGAATGGTTTCTACAATCACCGCTGCAGGCTTTTCTAAGCCACTACTCGGGTCTTCGAGCAAACGCTCTAAATAACCAATGGTGTCAATATCTGGCCCTAAATAACCGTCATAAGGCATAAACGTTGTGTTCTGTAAGCTAATCCCTGCCGCTTGCCGAAATTTTTGATTGGCAGTAGCCGCTAATGCTCCGCAGCTCACTCCATGAAAACCATGTGTAAATGAAATTACATTTTGCCGCCCAGTTACTTGTCGTGCGATTTTTAAAGCGGCCTCTACAGCATTTGTGCCAGTAGGACCGGTGAACTGCAAGGTGTAATTCCAATTACGAGGAGCCAGTACATATTGATCAAAGGCTTCTAAAAAGGACTTTTTTGCAGTGGTGGCCATGTCCAAGCCATGCACGACTCCGTCCTCTTGCATATACTCCAACAAAGCCTCTTTTAAGATTGCATTATTATGGCCATAATTTAAGCTGCCGGCGCCACTAAAAAAATCGATATAGCGCTTACCTTGTTCATCGTATAGCAGCGACCCTTTGGCGTGCGTAAACAAAACGGGAAAGGACCGTATGTAGCCACGCACCTCCGACTCCATACGGTCAAATATATGTAAGTCCGACATGATTATCTCCTCTTGACGTACAAAAAATTACCGCAAGGGGCCAATATGTAACAAAGGCTCTTCTTGCGGTTCGATAAAATGGTGGGATTCAAAAAATGGGGTTTCGTCTATAGACGTATGGTAGTGCTGAGCAATTTTCTCAAAAACGCGGCGTGACGCCAGATTCTCTGGGTCCACTGTCGTTTGCAAATAACGAATATGTGCTAAATGCGGCCGCTGTAATAAGTGTTCTATCATACGCGAAGCTAACTGCTTGCCTCGCGCAGATTTTGCTACAGCTACCTGCCAAATAAAAAGCGTATCAGAGTCTTGTGGTAATCCATATGCAGAAATAAAGCCGATTAGCTTTTGCTTGTCATACGCTACCACACAGCTTTCAGCAAAATGCGTACACAGTAATAGATATAAGTAAGTGGAATTTCTATCCAAGGGAGGACAGTGCTCAATTAGTTGCTGAATAGCAATGCCGTCCTCCGAAGTAGGCGCCCTAAACTGAATAGGGCTGTCATCAGGGTCACTAGATATAAGGGGGTCAGAAATAATCATTAAACCACTAGGCCTGATTCAGGAGGCACGGCTCCCACAGGCAAATCTAATAGCGCGGAGTCGCTTGGCTCGGTGACGATTTCCGTCTCGGAGTCCAGCAAGGCCACGATCCGCTCTAACGCGGTGGTAATTTGCAACTGCTCCGACTCAGGCAACTGTTGCAAAGCCTCGCTAAGCTTTTGCTGCAATGGCGACGGCGTTTGCTGTGCTAATGTGCGACCCGCATCGGTCGCACTCACAAACACAATACGACGATCCTCGCGACTGCGCTCTCGGTTAACTAACTGTTTATCCTCAAGACGATCCAAAATCCCTACGACAGTGCTTGGGCTCACATGCATTTCTCGACTGATTGCCGTTGCGGTTAATGGACCTTTTTCTATCACCGTGCGTAAGCACACCAATTGCGGTGCCGTAATATTGCTGCCCGCAGAAAGCTGACGCGAATGCAAAGCAATAGAACGAGTGATGCGGCGTAGCGCCCGCAAAATGCGTAGGTCGTATTGGTCTTGGGTTTTCATTTATCGTTCATATCCACAACAAAGAAAATGATTTCAACTCAAATCATATCTATTGAAATCATTTAAGTCAAACAAAAAAAGACCGCTCTGTAAGCGGTCTCAATAAAAAAGAACTCGTACTTGTTAAGCCGTCCCCCCTACGGTTAAGCCATCAATGCGGATAGAAGGCATGCCCACGCCCACTGGAACGCTCTGCCCATCTTTACCACATGTGCCCACCCCAGAGTCTAAACACATATTATTTGCAATCATGGAAACTTGATTCATGGCTTCGATACCAGAACCAATTAACGTCGCGCCTTTGACGGGATGCACGAGTTTTCCATTTTCAATTAGCCATGCCTCAGAGGCGGAGAACACAAACTTACCACTGGTAATATCTACTTGACCACCACCAAAATTGGCCGCATAAATCCCTTTGTCCACCGAGGCAATGAGCTCATCGGGATGATAAGTACCGTTTAACATATAGGTATTAGTCATGCGTGGCATAGGCAGATAGGCGTATGATTCTCGGCGCCCGTTCCCAGTTACAGGCATACCCATCAAACCCGCATTGAGCTGATCTTGCATATAGCCTGTTAAAATACCGTCCTCAATCAACACATTATGCTGAGTGGGGTTGCCCTCGTCATCGATGTTTAATGAGCCACGACGATCTGCCAAGGTTCCATCATCAATTACCGTAACGCCCTTAGATGCAACCTGCTCCCCTATGCGCCCAGAAAACACGCTCGATCCTTTGCGGTTAAAGTCTCCTTCTAGGCCATGTCCTACCGCCTCGTGCAATAAAATCCCCGGCCAGCCCGCTCCTAGCACCACTGGCATTTCTCCTGCTGGGGCAGGTTCCGCATCTAGGTTAACCAAAGCCTGATTTACCGCCTCATCGACATAATGCTGCAAAATCGCTTCATCAAAATACCCTAGATCAAAGCGACCACCCCCACCAAAGCTCCCGCTTTCACGACGACCATGACGCTCAGCAATTACCGTCACTGATAAACGAACCAGAGGACGGATATCCGCTGCTAAACGTCCATCGCTGCCCACAATGAGCACTGTGTCACATGTCGCCCCTAAGCTCGCCATCACTTGCACCACCTGTGGATCTTTGGCGCGAGCCATTTTTTCTACTTTTTCTAAAAGCGCAACTTTTTCTGGAGCGGTCAAACTATCGACTGGATCATTCGGTACATACAAAAGGGGGCGATCCACAGTACGCGCCAGCAATGCTGGCACGCTGCCCTGCTGCCCTTGGCGCGCAATCGTACGTACAGCATGAGCAGCGCCAAGCAAAGCGTCTTTACTCAACATATCCGAGTAAGAGAATGCCGTTTTTTCTCCACTGATAGCACGAACACCAACCCCTTGTTCTATGTTAAAACTGCCCGTTTTAACAATCCCTTCTTCAAGGCTCCAGCCCTCGCTTCGGGAATACTGAAAATATAAATCGGCATAGTCCACGCGATGCACAAAAATTTCAGACAAGCTCTGTTGTAAGTCTTGCTCTGTTAACCCCCAAGGTGTTAACAACACCGATTTTGCCGTAGCTAGCGTATCGATCGCCAACTGTGATGTCATGTAATGTCCTTTTCTTTCAATAAAGCGACTTGCCGATGCTGTAAAGCGGGCAAGTTTTGACGTATTTCTTGGATGCGTTCTCGGTTAATGGAGTGACAAATAAAACCTGCTTCGGTTTCCCATACGCCCAGTTTTTCACCCCACGGATCAATCAGCATAGTATGCCCCCAAGTACGACGCCCGTTTTGATGGCGCCCTCCTTGTGCGGGGGCCAGCACGTAGCATTGATTTTCTATTGCTCGTGCCCGTAATAAAATATCCCAGTGGGCTTGGCCAGTGGTATAGGTAAAAGCCGAGGGCAATACCAACATATCAATCGCCCCCATCGCCCGAAATAGTTCAGGAAAACGTAGATCGTAGCAGATTCCCAGCCCAATGTTTCCATAAGGGGTAGGTATTACAGTGGGGGCAATTTCTCCAGGCACAATGGCTTTCGCTTCATCATAGCTTTCCTCGCCGCGCCTAAAACTAAAAAGATGAATCTTATCGTAGCGACCAATGCACTGCCCTGCTGGGTCATAAACCAAGCAACTATTATAAAATCGCCCCGCCTCTTCTGAGCGCAAAGGCAACGTTCCACCAATTAAATAAATACCATGTTGTTTTGCTGCTTGGGCCAAAAACTGCTGAATCGGCCCTGAACCAAAGTCTTCAGCATAGGCATTTTTATCTTGGTCACGTAATCCCAAAAAACAAAAATATTCGGGTAATGCCACGATTTTTGCACCGGCTTGCACAGCTTGTTTAATCCAATAGTGCGCCTGCTGTAAATTATCCATCAAATCTGCAGAGGAAACCATCTGTATCGCGGCAACGGCAAATGAAAAGGGGGTATGCTGGCTCATGATTGACTCGATATAAACACTTTGCAAAAATTAAAAAATTATATATATTTTCATGTTTATAGAAATAGCG
Organism: Alcaligenaceae bacterium; assembly: GCA_012518715.1. Lineage (GTDB taxonomy): Bacteria > Pseudomonadota > Gammaproteobacteria > Burkholderiales > Burkholderiaceae_B > Paenalcaligenes > Paenalcaligenes hermetiae. The sequence goes on from JAAYRP010000176.1 coordinate 17,213, forward strand.
TTAAAATACGCATTATGGCGATAAAGCCAATTTACTTTTTAATAATGATATAACTGACACAGGAAAACTAATGCCTCAAGAATCCTTTCTTACTGAAAAGCAGGAAATCGAAAAGCAAATTCAAAAGCTCCAACGCAAAATGCGTACCCTGCACTCTCGTCAGCGTCGACCCGTGATCAACTCCATCGTACGCTCCATGCAAGAATACGAGATCACTCCCGAAGAAATAGCTCAAGCCTTTGAACGTCGTCAAAAACGTGCAACAACGGCTAGCAAGGCTCCGGCGCGCTATCGCAACCCACAAACAGGTGACACGTGGACTGGTCGCGGTCGCCCCCCACGCTGGATCACCGATGCTGAGCAAAACGGTCAGAGCCGTGAGCAGTTTTTAATTAAAGATTAATAAGATTCTTTAATAACCTCTTATAAGCGCAATCTAATTATGATTGCGCTTTATCTTTATATATTGAGTTTTCCCATTGAGCCCCGGAAAATCCGTAAATGCCGCTTTGGCTAAATAAGGCATCACCTGGATTAAATCATCACTATTGCTTTTGTTTATAACGCGAACACGATATATCTCAGCCAAATGATTTGCCTTATCTCGAATCGTGACCTCTAAAGTATTAGCATATATATTCGTGGGCACCGTAACCAGACGCGGTCCAAACACCACTCCCCCACCAAAACCACCAAAATGGCCAACACCACCCCACACAGAGCCATAAGGATAGACGCCATCATAAAAAGGATCAGCATAACGCTCCACCCACTCCTGTTGCATCGGGTTGTCATAATCCAGCTGCACTACTAAGCGACTGGTATTATCCCCTTCTACTAAGCCTACGGCACCTAAAGCTACACGTACGTTATCCGCAATACTTTGAAATATTAAGACACTTCTATCATCCTTGGGGGGTTCAATAAAATAGCGCGCAGTAAAAGCGTCTGCTGGCCACTGCTGAAACGTCGTGACTTTAGCCGACCAAGTATTCGCACACCCACCCAGCAATACCAGTGTTGCTAAGAGCATCATCAAACGCCAACGCCATCTACGAAATACAATAAAACGACTCAGCATCGTTACTCCTTTAATTGAGCGAAGGGACTACAATACTCATACTACCGTTTTTTATTTTTTCTACCTAATACTTGACTATGAATCAAACCATTTTTCGTGATGCATACCGCCCTTATCCCTACCATATTCCACATCTTTGGTTGCGCTTTGATCTGGGCTTAGCAAAAACCACGGTGCGTAGTCGGTTCACAGTACAAACAGAGCAACCGGGCACGCCATTATGTTTAGATGGCGAAGACATCCAGTTACTAGGTATTTGGGTAGATGGGCAACCCCTCAAGCCCGAGCAATATGATCTTGATCATCATGCGCTGCGTATTCCCTTAACACAAGCCTCACACCAAATCGAAATTGAAAGCATCTGTGAGCCGGCAAAAAATACGACGCTCATGGGGTTATATCAATCAGGACAACAGCTTTTTACGCAATGTGAAGCCGAGGGTTTTAGACGTATTACTTGGTTTGCCGACCGCCCCGATGTACTGAGTCGCTATACGGTCGAGCTTGTAGGGGACAAAAGCCAGTTTCCTTATTTATTATCTAACGGTAATCTCATCGAACAAGAGGAGCTTGCCAATAACCAGCATCGTGCACTCTGGGAAGACCCTTTCGCTAAACCCTCTTATTTATTTGCAATTGTAGCGGGCGATTTTGATTGTCGAGAACAAGTGATTCAAACCCAATCGGGGCGCTCTGTCACCCTGCAACTATATAGTGATAAAGGCGACTATGACAAAACCGAATGGGCAATGCAAAGTTTAATTCAAGCCTTACGTTGGGATGAGCAACGCTTTGGCCTAGAGCTAGACTTGGATCGCTATATGGTGGTTTCTGCGGCAGACTTTAATATGGGTGCCATGGAAAATAAAGGGCTCAATGTTTTTAATGCGGCCTACGTACTCGCTCAACCAGAAACCACAACTGATCAAAGCTACCAAGATATCGAAGCCGTCATCGGCCATGAGTATTTCCATAATTGGACAGGTAACCGTGTAACGTGCCGAGACTGGTTCCAGTTATCCTTAAAAGAAGGCCTCACCGTTTTTCGGGAGCAAGCATTTAGTGCAGACCGCATGGCCCATGGTTTAACCGGTGCCGCAGCCCTAAGCGCACAGGCGGTAAAGCGTATTGACGATGTCAGCCTATTGCGGCTTGCTCAGTTCCCCGAAGACGCCGGCCCTATGGCGCACCCTATTCGCCCGAACAGTTACGAAGAAATCAGTAATTTCTATACCGCTACGATTTATGAAAAAGGGGCAGAAATTATTCGCATGTTTCATACACTGCTGGGTGAAACAGGATTCCAAGCGGCCCTGCGCACCTATTTTGATCGATTTGATGGCCAAGCTATTACTTGCGATGATTTTATGCAGGTCATGGATGAGCAGTACCAAGCACAATTTCCGGGTTTAACATTGGCTGCCTTTCGTGGCTGGTACGAGCAAGCCGGCACGCCTAAAGTCAGCGTTCATTTACATTATGATGCGGCCCAACAACGCGCCTGCTTAACGCTCACACAACAAAACCCACCCGTAGGCATCGAACTACTCGAACAACCTATTCGCCCTAAAGCCCCATTACTTATCCCTTTTAAGCTAGGCTTTTTGCAACCCAATGGCACCCCCCTAGTCGTAGAGCACAAAGGGCAACGCCAGCATGAATTTCTTTTGCGTCTGGATCAGGAACAACAACAGTTTCATTTTGAACAGGTCAGTGCTCGCCCCATTTTATCGCTCTTGCGTGATTTTTCCGCACCGATACAAGTGGACTATACCTACTCCACCTCGGATCTCATGACCCTTGCCAAAGCGGACGATAATGCTTTTTCCCGCTGGCAAGCAATCCAAGAGCTTGCGCAGCAAACCTTATGTGCGCCCTCTGCGACACAAGCCGATTTACAGGTCTTAATTACGATTTGGGAACAACTACTGCAAGATAAACAGCTCTCCCCAGCCTACCTAAGCCGTGCTTTAGCCCTCCCATCGGTGCGCCAACTACTGACACAGCAACGCCCCATGGATCCGCATGCTCTGACTCAAAAGCATCGTCACGTTGAACAGCAACTGGCACAACATTTTCAGCAGACATGGTTAACGTTATACCAGCAGCTCACACAACGCCTACCCACTCAGTATCGTCCTTGTGCAAGCGATGCCGGCTTACGCGCCTTACGCAACCTTGTTCTCAAGCAGCTTGTTTTAGCTCAGCATCCTGATGCCTTCGCCCTCGCTCAAGAGCAATATCAAAAAGCAAATAATATGACCGATCAATGGGGAGCCTTTAATGTGCTAGTTCACTATGCCCCACCAGCGTTACGCCACCAGCAACTGCTCCAATTTTATGAGCAGTGGCAGCACAATGCCTTAGTGATCGACCGCTGGTTTGGTGTCCAAGCCACAGCCCCCTATTTTGATGTGACACAAGCGCAGGCCTTGAGCCAACACCCAGCGTTTCATTTGCGTAATCCGAATCGCGCACGTGCCTTGATTTTCCAGTTTTGCACTCATAACATAACAGCTATACACACCGAAGCCGGTTATGATTTTTGGCAACAGCAGGTTCTGGCTTTAGATGCGCTCAACCCCGAGATCGCCGCTCGCTTATGTCGTGTCTTTGATAATTGGGCTCAATATGTGGAGCCCCTACGCAGCCAACTAAAACAACGCCTACAATCCATCGCCGCCCACCAGCCGCTCTCAACTAATGTGAGCGAAATCGTGCGTAAAGCACTTACTATTGAATAAGACTATGTATTTGAAAAAAAACCTCACTCATTATCTTGTGGAGCAACAACGTCAACATGGTGTCGTCACCGCTGACGTACGCTTGTTATTGGAAACCGTTGCCCGTGCTTGTAAAGCCATCAGTCATGCCGTCAGCAAAGGAGCGCTTGGTGGTGTGTTAGGGAGCCTAGAAAGCGAAAACGTTCAGGGCGAAGTCCAAAAAAAACTGGATGTGATTTCGAACGAAATTTTGCTCGAAGCCAATGAGTGGGGGGGAAACCTTGCCGCCATGGCCTCCGAGGAAATGGATACTCTGCACCGTATCCCCGCCCATTTTCCTAAAGGAAAAAACCTATTGTTATTCGATCCTTTAGATGGGTCTTCAAACATCGATGTCAATGTTTCTATTGGTACGATTTTTTCCGTGCTACAGCTCCCCGAAGAAGCGAACACTCGCGATGTACAAGAGGCTGACTTTCTTCAACCTGGAGTCAAACAAGTCGCTGCCGGTTATGCGGTTTATGGTCCACAAACCATGTTGATTTTAACGGTTGGAGCAGGTGTAGTCGGCTTTACTCTGGATAAAGAAACCGGCTCTTGGGTGCTAACCCACCCTGCCATTCGCATCCCCGAAGAGACCGCCGAGTTTGCTATTAATATGTCAAATCAGCGTTACTGGGAACCTGCTATTCGTCATTACATCGAGGACTGCTTAAAAGGCAAAGAAGGGCCTCTGGGTAAAAATTACAATATGCGTTGGATAGCTTCGATGGTGGCAGATGTGCATCGTATTATGTGCCGTGGCGGAATTTTTATGTATCCACGTGACCAACGCGAATCCGTGCGTCACGGTAAACTACGTCTTATGTATGAAGCAAACCCCATGAGCTTTTTAGTAGAGCAAGCGGGTGGTGCCGCTATCGATGGCGAGCAGCGCATTTTAGAAATTGAGCCCAATGCCTTGCATCAGCGCGTAGGCGTTATCTTAGGCTCAAAAAACGAGGTTCAACGTGTACAGCAGTATCATCTAAAACACTCCTAAGCCTCTTTAAGCAAAAAGCTTTGCATCAAGAAAAAACCCATTCCAAGGAATGGGTTTTTTGCTTTTAGTCCAAAGTTAATATGGTTGCTCCTGTGGTTTTGCCTGCGGCCAATGCCTCATGCGCTTTAGCAACCTCTTGTAGTGCAAAACGCTGTCCAATATTAATTTTAATCTGCCCCGCTACCACTAGATCAAACAGCTCCGTTGCCGCGGACTGCATGCTTTCTTGGGTTGCCACATAGGTTCCAACCATTGGACGCGTCACATACAATGATCCTTTTTGTGCCAAAATCCCTAAATTCACCCCAGTAACAGGCCCCGAAGCATTGCCATAGCTCACCATTAAACCGCGTGGCTGTAGACAATCTAATGAGCGCTCCCACGTGGCCGCCCCCACCCCATCATAGACCACTGGTAGCATTTCCCCTTGGGTGAGCTCACGCACCCGCTCAACCACATCCTCGGTTTTATAGTTAATCACTTCCCACGCCCCATGCGCTTTAGCTAAGGCGGCTTTTTCCGCACTGGATGTGGTGCCAATCAGTTTTACACCTAGCGCTTTGGCCCATTGGCAAGCAATTAAACCCACGCCCCCAGCCGCTGCATGAAATAAAATGGTCTGCCCCGGTTCTAAGCGATAAGTTTGCCTAAACAAATACTGCACGGTTAAGCCTTTGAGCATCATGGCCGCCCCCTCTTCGAAGCTGATCTCATCTGGTAACTTCACCACTCGATCAGCAGGCAAGCAATGCATTTGTGCATAAGCGCCTAATGGCCCCTGTCCATATGCCACACGCTCCCCCACCTGCACATGGGTCACATCCGCTCCTACGGCCTCTACCACGCCGGCCCCCTCAAAACCCAATCCATGCGGTAGTTCCCCAGGGTAAAGCCCGTCTCTATAGTAAATATCAATAAAGTTCAAGCCCACCGCTTTATTCCGCACCACGACTTCATCTGCTTTGGGGGTTGGTACGGGTACATCCACCCATTGCATGACTTCAGGGCCACCGTTTTTTTCAATACGAATTGCTTTCATCGTGCTCGTCATCGTTTTCTCCTGATGCTGTCTATTGGCGATTAATACATACGACTTCTATCCACTAAACCACTGACTGGCTGATTTTGCAAAAGGGCTTGCATTTTTTGATGGATCTGTTGTGCTGTGGGCTCACGCAGTGACACACCAGAAATATGAGGTGTGACATGGATACGGGGGTGTCGCCAAAAAGGATGTGTCTGCGGCAATGGTTCTATATCAAACACATCGAGCAAAGCACCCGTTACATGCCCTGATTCAAGCATATGAATCAGGTCTTGTTCTACAATATGAGGGCCTCGCGCCATATTGATCACAAAGCCTTGGGGTTGTAACTGCGCCAACGCCGCCTGATTAATAATACCGCGCGTCTGTGGTGTCAATGGCAACACATTTATCAACACACGGCTTTGTTGTAAAAAGGCTGAAAACTGCTCCTGCCCTGCAAAAAACTGGATTCCTGAGTCCGCAGCGCGAGCCGTACGTGTCCACACAGATACGGGATAGCCCAGCTGATGTAGTACTTGTGCGACCTGACGCCCAATTTGTCCATAACCCATTACGCCCACAGGCCATTGTTTTCTATAAATAGGCTCTTGTTGTAACCATTGTTGCTGAGCCTGCTGCTCTACATAAGGTGCAAAGCGTTGTGTCGCAAGCAACATGCCATAGACCGCGTATTCAGCCATTTGCACTGCCATACCCGCATCCTCAACGCGATAAACGGGCACAGAGTCTGGAATTTGGCTAAAATCAATACCATCCACGCCAGCGCCAATGTTAAATATGGCTTGTAAACTGGGTTGGTCCTGAAACAGTTGTACCGAAGGCCGCCAGACCACGGCAAAATCAGCTGGTGCTTGGTCTGCCTGTGGCTCCCAAGCGAAAAACGACCAGTCTGGCTGTAACTGTTGAAAAACCTCCACCCACCGTTGGTTGGACTCAGCCCGACCCACTGCCACGACTACGCTAGGCATATAACCTCCTTAAAGTGTTACCATAATGGATTTTATCCATCTCGTTATACAATAAGATCATATTTACTACACCGCTTTTATCAGTGTAGTCCACACTCGGGCTTAAGCACGGATTCCCTTACCGCGCTTAACACTTTTCTATCCACTTTTACTTTTGGTACTTGTTATGGCTGGTCACAGTAAATGGGCTAATATCCAACATCGCAAAGGACGTCAAGACGCAAAGCGCGCGAAAATCTGGACTAAAATCATCCGCGAAATTACGGTCGCGGCACGCGAGGCAGGCCCTGACCCCGAGTCAAATCCACGCTTACGTTTAGCCATGGATAAGGCCACTGCCGCCAACATGCCTAAAGACAACGTCAACCGCGCCATCCAGCGCGGCGCAGGTGGTGCCGATGAGGGCAACTACGAAGAAGTACGTTACGAGGGTTATGGTGTAGGCGGCGCTGCCGTCATTGTGGATTGTTTAACCGATAACCGTAACCGTACAGCTCCCGAGGTCCGTCACGCTTTTAACAAACATGGTGGCAACCTAGGGGTAGATGGCTCCGTTGTTTTCCAGTTTAAACATTGTGGACAGTTTATCTTTGCCCCTGGCACCAGCGAGGAGGCCGTGATGGAGGCAGCCCTAGAGGCCGGTGCCGAGGACGTAATTACCGACGAAGAGGGCTTGATCGAGGTCATCTGTGCCCCCTCTGATTTCAGTGCCGTAAAAGATGCATTTGCCGCAGCGGGGCTAACACCAGAGGTCGCCGAGATCACCATGAAAGCAGAAAACGAAACCGAGCTCGAAGGCGAAGATGCCATCATGATGCGCAAGCTGCTTGATGCTTTAGAGTCTCTTGACGATGTCCAAGAGGTCTACACCACAGCTGTGATGGACGAAACCGAATAATATTGACTGATCAATCTACTACCCTCTTTATTCCATTATGAAGCTATTAGTTATCGGCGGTGGCGGCCGTGAACATGCCTTGGCATGGCGCCTCACTCAATCACAACGCGTACAATGCGTTTTTGTTGCTCCTGGCAACGGCGGCACCGCCCTTGGTGAGCGCATGCAAAACATAGCAATCACCGAGGTTGCCGAGCTGGTTCAGTTTGCCCAAGACAATCAGATCGCCTTTGCTGTCGTCGGCCCCGAAGCCCCCTTAGCCGCTGGAGTGGTTGATGCGTTTCGTGCTGCTGGACTCAAAATTTTTGGCCCTACCCAAGCCGCTGCACAACTAGAAAGCTCTAAGGAATACGCTAAAGACTTCATGCAGCGTCACCAGATTCCCACAGCAGCCTATGCCACATTTACCGATTTAGAGCAGGCTAAAGCTTATATCCGTGAACAGGGTGCTCCTATCGTGGTCAAAGCAGACGGTCTTGCCGCTGGTAAAGGGGTAATTGTCGCCATGACCGAAGCCGAGGCCTTAGCTGCGGTTGAAGATATGCTTGGCGGAGGCGTTTTTGGCTCGGCGGGGGCACGCGTCGTTATCGAAGAGTTTCTTACTGGTGAAGAGGCTAGCTTTATTGTGATGGCCGATGGCAAGCATGTCTTACCCATGGCCACCAGCCAAGACCACAAACGCCTTAAAGATAACGACCAAGGCCCAAACACAGGTGGTATGGGCGCCTATTCACCTGCCCCCATCGTCAGCCCTACCTTGCACAATCGCATTATGCGCGAAGTCATTCATCCCACGCTACAGGGTATGGCTAAAGAAGGCTTTCCTTATACTGGCTTTTTATATGCAGGGCTAATGATTGGCGATGGTCCAGATGCCACACGCCCTCTTAAAGTACTGGAATATAACTGTCGCCTTGGTGATCCCGAAACGCAACCCATTATGATGCGTATCAAAAACGACCTAACAGAGGTCTTTGAGCTTGCTTTAGCAGGCAAACTGGATCAAGCCCATATCGACTGGGATCGACGTACCGCTATCGGCGTCGTCATGGCCGCGGCTAACTACCCAGAATCCCCCCGTCTTGGTGATACGATCCAAGCTTTACCGGCCGATTCAGATAGCTGCATGGTCTTTCATGCGGGTACTACCTTAGATAATGGGGTACTCAAAACCTCAGGTGGGCGCGTATTGTGTGTCACGGCACTGGGCGACTCCATTCGGCGTGCACAACAAACCGCTTACGCCACAATATCTGACATTCATTTTGATGGTAAACAGTTCCGCAGTGATATTGGCTGGCGCGCTTTACCAACCAACGAATAATTATGACAAGTTTCTCTGTACAACCGGTTTATGACTATCTAACAGGGTTACAAGAGGCCATCATCCGTCAACTCGAAGCGGCGGATGGGGCTTCTTTTGTTACCGATCGTTGGGAACGCGAAGAAGGCGGTGGTGGCATTTCTCGCTATCTAGAAAATGGGCAGCTGTTTGAGCGCGCCGCCGTCCTATTTAGCCATGTAAAAGGCTCTCAGCTTCCTCCTTCAGCTAGCGCACAGCGACCTGAACTAGCCGGTCGCCCTTGGGAGGCCATGGGGGTATCTTTGGTGATTCACCCACGCAATCCCTATATCCCCACTACCCATATGAATGTGCGCATGTTTGTAGCACACCCCACCAACGAGACGCAGGAGCCTGTGTTTTGGTTTGGTGGCGGCATGGATCTCACCCCGTACTATCCCTTTTTAGAAGACGTAGTACATTTTCATCAAACTTGCGCAGACTCACTGGCCCCTTTTGGCCCAGATAAATACCCCGCTTATAAAAAATGGTGTGATGATTACTTTTATTTAAAACATCGCCAAGAAACCCGAGGGATCGGTGGTATTTTCTTTGATGATTTAAATACCCCTGACTTTGAACAAAGCTTCGCTTTAATCCGTTCAGTCGGTGACCATTTCACCAAAGCTTATATGCCTATCGTTGAAGCACGTCGTCATCTGGAGTACGGCGAGCGCGAGCGCGATTTCCAAGCATATCGCCGAGGCCGCTATGTAGAATTCAACCTGGTCTTTGATCGCGGCACCTTATTTGGTTTGCAATCTGGCGGGCGCACTGAGTCCATTTTGCTTTCTATGCCTCCGATGGCCGCTTGGCGTTATTGTTGGAACCCTGAGCCCAATAGCCCTGAGGCTAAATTGTACGACTATTTAAAACCACGCGAATGGCTAAAAAACGCATCGGACTCTTAGGCGGGAGTTTTGATCCGGTGCATGTTGCGCATCTGGCTTTAGCTCAAGCTGCGCAACAGCAGCTGCGCTTGGACGAGGTCCAATTCATCCCCGCCGCCCAGCCTTGGCAAAAATCACAGCTCGGCGCAAATAGCACACATCGTGTAGCGATGCTCGAGCTTGCCACCCAGCCTTACCCGACATTTAAAGTCAATACAACCGAAATCCAACGGGGTGGGCCAACGTACACATACGATACGGTGGCAACCCTTCCTGCTTCGGCTCACTATTTCTGGTTGCTGGGTGCAGACCAACTCCAAAACTTTACCAGCTGGCATCGTTGGCAAGATATTTTGCAACATGTGGATCTTGCTGTAGCGCAGCGCCCGGGTAGTGCGCTCACCCCTCCAGAGCAATTGTCTCACTACTTAGCCGAACACAATAAAAACATTCACTATATAGACTTTAAACCCAGCCCAATTTCCGCTACGCTGATACGAGAACGGCTACATCAAGATCAGTCCGTGGCGCAACTAGTGCCAGACAGCGTTTTGCACTACCTGACTCAACACCAACTTTATCAGCCATGAAAACACTTATGAACATAGAAGATCAACTCCGTCTTGTGGTCGATGCCCTCGAAGACGTCAAAGCCAAAGACATTAAAGCTTTTAACACCTCTAAACTCACCGGTTTATTTGATCGTGTTGTGATTGCTAGCGGAAACTCCAATCGCCAAACAAAAGCCTTAGCTGAAAGCGTGATTGCTGCCGCCAAACAAGCTGGTTTATCTGTGCTGGCCTACGAAGGAGCAGACACAGGAGAGTGGGTTTTAGTCGATCTAGGTGACGTGGTTATCCATGCTATGCAACCAGCAATACGCGATTACTACAACCTGGAAGAAATTTGGGGTGAGGATCCCATTGAGTTGGACCTTAAGGTCGATCAAATGCCTAACCTATCGGATGACTAACTCAACGCCCTTAGGGGCGTTTACTGTAATGAAAATCACTATTATTGCCGTTGGTCAACGCATGCCAGACTGGGTTACCACCGCATGGCAAGACTATAGTCAACGTCTTCCCGCGGATTACGCCCTAGAGCTCAAAGAAATCAAACCAGAACCACGCACGACCGGTAAAACCGTCGAGCAAATGATGGCAGCCGAAGCCAAGCGCATTGAGCAAGCTATTCCAACTCATGCTCACGTCGTCGCCTTAGATGAACGCGGTCGTGCCCTTACCACTATGCAGCTAGCAGAACAGCTCCAACGCTGGCGCGATCAAAGTCAAGATATTGCAATTATTATTGGGGGGCCAGATGGCCTCGATGCCAACTTTAAACAACGCTGTGCTCAAAAAATTCGCTTATCGGATTTAACCTTGCCGCACCCCATGGTGCGTGTTTTGCTGGCTGAGCAACTCTATCGTGCTTGGTCGATTAACCATCATCACCCTTATCACCGGAGCTAAACCCATGGCAAAAAGACGCACAAAAATTGTTGCTACCCTTGGTCCTGCTAGTGATCACGAACAAGCCATTGAAAAACTCATTCTTGCCGGTCTAGATGTTGCCCGTCTCAATTTTTCCCATGGAAGCGCAGATAGCCACCGTGAAAAAGCTGAACTCGTACGAAAAATTGCTGCTAAGCACGGTCGTTTCGTGGCCATTATGGGTGATTTACAAGGCCCTAAAATTCGTATTGCACGTTTTGCCGACCAAAGCGTACAGCTAAAAGCTGGGCAGTCCTTCACTTTATCGACCACGCATCCGACCGATGCCGGGACCAACACTATAGTAGCGGTCGAATACCCACCCCTTATCCAAGCTTGCCATCCTGGAGACGAGCTACTCTTAGATGATGGCAAGATCGTGCTGCAAGTCGAGCAGGTCGATGAGCATCAGGTGCAAACACGAGTGATCAATGGGGGCGAGCTTTCTAATAACAAAGGCATCAATCGTCGTGGCGGTGGCATCGCCGCACCCAGTCTTACGCCCAAAGACCGAGAAGATATCCAGCTTGCTGCCGAATTAGCACTCGATTATGTCGCGGTGTCTTTCCCTCGCTATGGCACCGACATGCAGCAAGCTCGATCACTTCTACAAGCGGCTGGCTCCGATGCTTGGTTAATTGCAAAAATCGAGCGTGCCGAAGCTGTTGCTGATGATGAAGCGCTTGATGATATTATTTCAGCTAGCGACGGCGTCATGGTAGCGCGCGGTGATTTAGGTGTAGAAATCGGCGATGCAAGATTAGTAGGCATTCAAAAGCGGATTATCCAACATGCGCGTCGTTTAAATAAAATTGTGATAACCGCAACACAAATGATGGAATCCATGACCCATAGTCCCGTACCAACGCGCGCAGAGGTCTCTGACGTGGCAAATGCGGTATTAGACTATACGGATGCCGTGATGCTATCGGGCGAAAGCGCCACCGGCCAATATCCGGTAGAGGCTATTACCGCCATGGCGCGCATTTGTGTTGGCGCCGAGGCCGAGCCTACCAGCGGTATCTCTAAACACCGACTAGGGGAACATTTTGCTCGTTGTGACGACACCATTGCGCTTTCTGCGATGTATGCAGCTAACCACTACCCTGGTATCAAAGCCATTATCAGCTTAAGCGAAAGTGGCCGCACACCCCTGATCATGTCACGCATCAAATCCTCTGTACCCATTTTTTGTTTTACACGCCATGCTAGCACCCAGCGCCGTGCGGCCTTATTTCGGGGGGTATATAGTGTAGCATTTGATGCCAGCCAATATAACGATGCCGATATTGCCCCGGCAGCCATGCAAGAACTCTGCAGGCAAGGGGCAGTACAACCCGGAGACTGGGTCATCCTAACCAAAGGCCAACTGGATACAGCCGGTGGCACAAATAGCCTACATATACTTCAAGTACCATCATGTTGATACAACAGCCTATTTATTTAGCTTCGGCAAGCCCGCGTCGGCATGAGCTACTTAAGCAAATCGATATCATTCACGAAGTCTTAATCGTGCCCGCTCCCGCTGGCGAGGATGAGCCCATTCATGCAAATGAATCTGCCATTGACTATGTACAGCGCACGGCGTATGAAAAGCTTGAGCATGCCAAACAATGGCATGCTCAGCAACCACAACTCTATCCCTGGCCCATTCTTTGCGCTGATACAACGGTCGAACTACAAGGGCAGATTCTGGCTAAGCCCAAAAACCTGCAAGAGGCGAAAGCGTTTCTCCAATTATTATCTGGGCAAGAACACCATGTCCACACGGCCATGTGCTTAAGCGTAGGGGAAAATCACTATAAAGCGCTCTCGACTAGCACCATTCGTTTTAAACCTCTAAGCCCAGCGGAAATAGACATATATTGTCAGAGCCAAGAGCCTCTGGGCAAAGCGGGTGCTTACGGCATCCAAGGTATGGCCGCCGCCTTTGTCACCCATTTAACAGGTAGTTACAGCGGCGTCATGGGTTTAGACTTGCACCAAACCTATCAGTTGCTATTAAACGCAGGCCTAAAATAAGCCCCCCATTTGCATCGCAATAATCAAATACGCTAGCTCTTCGGCTGTAATCGGCTTTTGATTTAACAGTAGCTGATTGCTCTGTGCATCAAACTGTAAAGCAAAACGCAATGCATCCCCATCGTATTCAATTAGGCCCACCTCTTGCAATTGTTCGGCAAAACGTGCCAAGAGCATATCTGCTAAACTACTCAAAATCGATTCCTCGGCAAAATACCCCTGAATCATGGAGCGAGATGTTTGCAACTGCATCTGCAACGATTCAACATAATGCGCAAGATCGATCCCTGAACTCACATCCTCGTCCAGTGCTGTTGGAGCTAAATGCATGCGTAAAACCAGCTCACTGGTACCAGCTGGATTACTGAGTGTTAATTGGTTTAGGTTTACTTCGGGCCGATGGGCTAAGAGCTTTTGTGCATAGGGCCGTATCGCCTCTTCGTCCATTTGCTCTAAATCAGGGTGCTGGCTTAGGGCATTTAATACCTGATAATCCAAACGCTTCACATCCACAGCCAACACGACTTGCCCTAAGTCATGGTCATCAATATAAATCTGCCCCAAGTCGTACTGCACAGCACTATCCAAGAGCTCATTATGCAATGCATAATCTGAAATCATTTTCAGATTATCCACCACAACATGTGTACTCTGTCCCCAATCCATACGTAGCTGTGTGCTTTGAATACGAGCAGAAGCCTGCTGAGCAGAAGAAAAGCCACTTAAATTGCTTTCCAGCATCGTTCCCAACAGCTGTATTTGTGTTTTATCTTCTCCCTCTAACCAGCTAAGACTGGGCAAATCAGCCTGAACCTGTAACTGTTCTTTTTGGAACTGATACTGGATTTGTGCTTGGGCCGCGGTGGCTGTAAACTTATTCCCCGCCGCATCACTATAGTCCAAAGCCGCAAAATCCAACTGGCTCTGCGTTGCACCATCTAGCCCAATTACAGTTTTTGCCACCAAAGGTGCTTGATTTTGTGCAGCCTCAAACCACATTTGTAACGTATCCGTCGGCAATAAAGTGAGCTCACTATAGGCTAACATGGGGCGCCAATGCCCATGCCCCAATGCAGTCAAGGGCAAAGGTCCATGCCGCAAATGGTCTTGGAATAAAATTTGATGCTTATGCTCCGCATCCTGCACAACCAATTCATAATTAATTTTGGCGCTAAACCAGTGGCGATCATAACTCACTACCCGCAGCTTGGCTTGGCTTTCCTCTAAGTTCACGGCTAAATGTGTTGCTACAGCAGCGTTTAACTGCTCCACCTGTGAATAGATTTCAGCTTCTGCTTTTTTCCCTAAATACCATGCTGACCCAGCATATACTGCGGCGAGCAGTGTCACCCCAGCTACGATCTTATGCGTTGCTTTCATTGTTTTCCTTGAAGTGTTTGAATAATATACGACACATCTACGTTCTCTAAACCTCGTTTAGCAGCCAACTGATAAAGCTGGTATACCGTGTGAGTCACCGGCATTGCTGTCTGCTGCAGAGTAGCTAAATCGGTAATCGCTGTTAAATCTTTTAGCATTGTTTGCACTGTAGCGGTCGCCTCGCTCGGTAGATTATGCATACGCTCTACAAAAATAGGCAAGAGCGTCGAATCAGCCCACCCTCCGGCCAGCGCAGTTGCTAGCTGCTTGCTATCAATATGTGCTTCTTGGGCTAAGCATACTGCTTCGGCAATCGCTGCAATGGTAGCCGTAACAATAGTTTGATTGCATAGTTTTGTCACCTGCCCTGCCCCCACTGCACCCATATGGGTAATACGCGCCGCATAGGCCTGCAAGTAGGGCTGTACTTGTTGTAACGCTGATGCTTCCCCACCGACCATCACCGCCAAAGTTCCGGCTTCCGCCCCCGCCGTTCCACCTGAAACAGGGGCATCTAACCATATCCACCCTTGAGGCAAGCGCGCGGCCAGCTGTTTAGTTTGTTGTGGGGAAACCGTAGCATGATCCACGATAATTTTGTTTGTACTCGTGACTGACGCTAACCCTTGCTCACCATACATAACCGTCTCAATAGCGGCAGCATCAAATAAACACATTAAAATAATATCGGATTGCGCAGCTAACTGCGCAGGAGTCGTTGCTAACTGTGCACCTTGTTTAATTAAATCATGGGCTTTTTCTGAACTACGATTCCATACAGTGAGCGTATGACCTGCTTGCAAAAGCCGCTGACACATAGGCAACCCCATACGGCCCAAGCCTACAAAACCTACTCGCATCCTTGTCTCCATAAAAAAGCGCGCTATGAGCGCGCGCTTTCATGGCCCCTTTTAAACAGAAGGGGCATTTTGAGTTTTTCTTGATAGTTCTCGCGGCAAAGGAAAAGCAATGCTTTCTTCTACACCATCAAGATTACGTACCGATACCGCACCCAGGGCTTTAATGCGCCCAATAACCTGCTGCACTAGCTCCTCTGGTGCCGAAGCACCTGCCGTAATACCCACACGCGGACGGTTTTCTAGCCACTCGGGCTGAATCATCTCCGGATCGTCCAGCAGATAAGCGGGAGTCCCCATGCGTTCGGCAACCTCGCGCAAGCGATTCGAGTTTGAACTATTAACACTTCCTACGACCAGCACCACGTCTACCTGTGGCGCCATAAATTTCACTGCATCTTGTCGGTTCTGTGTGGCATAGCAAATGTCGCTCTTTTTGGGCTCAACAATATTAGGAAAACGCTGACGTAAAGCATTGGCAACTTCAGCCGCATCATCAACCGATAACGTGGTCTGCGTCACAAAAGCCAAATTATCTGGATCTGTGACCTGTAAATTGTGCACGTCCTCTACGGTTTCCACTAAAAACATGCCCTCGGTCGCCTGCCCTAATGTGCCTTCTACCTCAGGGTGACCTTTATGACCGATCATAATGATCTCTCGACCATCTGCTCGCATCTTTGAGACCTCGCGGTGGACTTTGGTCACCAAAGGACAGGTAGCATCAAATACGGTTAGGCCACGACGTGTGGCTTCCTCTCGGACCGCTAGCGATACCCCGTGAGCTGAAAATACCACAATGGCTCCTGCTGGTGCCTCGTCAAGCTCTTTAATAAAAATCGCCCCTTTATTGCGCAAATTTTCAACAACATAGCGATTATGTACAATTTCGTGACGTACATAAATTGGCTTGCCATGTAGTTCTAAAGCACGCTCTACAATATCAATAGCTCTATCTACACCAGCACAAAAGCCACGGGGCTGGGCCAGCATAATTTCCATATTTTCTAATGATTCAATCTGAGGCTTCATAGTATTCCTAAAATCTGTACGTCCAAACGAATTTGAGCGCCGGCTAAGGGATGATTAAAATCAAATAGGGCTTCGTGCTCACCCCACTGTTTTAGCACACCAGCGTAACGTATTCCGGTTGGAGCTAAAAACTCCACCATATCCCCGGGCTGATAATTCGATTCGGGGTCTGTTAAGTCTTCTAACATGCTTTTGCTTACCCACTGCACTAAAGCAGGATTGCGCTCGCCATACGCTTGCTCTGGCTCTAAAACACAGCCAAATGTCTCACCCTCTTTTTTACCTAATAGGGCCTGCTCCAAACCTGGCGCCCACTGCCCGACCCCCATCTGTAAGGTGGCGGGCTTGCCGTCAAAGGTATTCGCAAAGATTGTTCCACCGGCCGGCCCCGAGAAAATCTGAATGCAATAGTGCAAAGTTAAGTAAGAATCCGCATGGACAATTGGCGGTACTTCATGGTTATTCGCGCTCAAGATCTGTCACCCTAATAAGTCATTAAATCCTAATTTCATTGGCTTATTTTAATGCTTACTATGACTTATAACAGTAAATCCCTAAATGATGTGCGGCCTCGTGAACGTTTATTGCAGTCCGGTCCTCAGGCGCTAAGCGATGCTGAGCTATTAGCCATCATTTTACGCACTGGCACTCCTCAATTGTCAGTATTGGCTTTAGCACAACAGCTTTTAGAGCAACTTGGTGGTTTACGCGGACTTTTAGCAGCAGAAACCCAATCCCTTTTACAACAAAAGGGCATAGGCGTCGCTAAGGCCTGCGAATTACAAGCAATAGGTGAAATCAATCGACGCGCTCTTCAACAAAGTCTAAAACAAGGGCCTGTCATGAACCAACCTAACTTGGTTAAAGATTATTGCATCGCTCGCCTAGGACACCTAACGATAGAGCACTGCATCGCTTTGTACCTAGACAATCAACTTCACCTGATTACCAGTGAAGAGGTTTCAAGAGGCACACTATCTCAGGCCTCCGTGTACCCAAGGGAAATTGTGAAATCGGCCCTCAAACACCATGCTGCTGCGCTTATCTTGGCACATAACCATCCCTCTGGCGTACGCACAGCGAGTGCCGCTGATATAGCCCTCACTCAGCACTTACAAAAAGCACTCTCTTTAGTCGATATTCGACTCATCGACCACTTGATTGTTACAGCTGGGCATGCCTCCTCTCTAGCAGAGCAAGGTGTACTCTAAGCCATTCGCTTTTCCACAACAAAACCCTTGACCGCCTTTAATTACGTACAAATAGGCTTTGCAAAATCCTTTCTAAATGATAAAATCTTTGGTTTTACAGGATACGTGGCAGATTGTTGTTATTCCATCTGTTGGCGGTCCGCTTTAAACAACAGGATAACATCATGAAAGTAGGCATCCATCCCGAATACCGCGAAGTGGTGTTCTTGGACCAGCAAACTGGTAACACATTTATCACACGTTCTACCGTTAACACTCGCGAAACTATCGAGCTCGACGGTAAAACTTACCCTCTTTTCAAATGTGACGTAACCGCTGAATCCCACCCCTTCTACACGGGCGCACAAACTCGCATCGTCGAAACAGGTCGTGTTGAAAAATTCCGCGCACGTTTCGCTCGTACTGCGGGTACACGCCAAAAAGCGTAATTGCTCCATCCAAAAAAGCAGCTGAACTCAGCTGCTTTTTTTATGCCTGCCCTATTTCGCTATTCAACCCAATATGCTTTAAGATATGGCTCTTGTGTTAGCTTTATTATCATGTTGTGTTGAATACTACTCCTACCTCTACCCCCGCTCGCCTTACCACCCCTGCTGCCAGCAAGTTGCCGCGCGCGCTACTATGGGTTGTAGGCTTAATATATATTCTAGCTGGCTTATTTTTCCGTGACCCTTGGAAAAGTGATGATGTTATTGGCTTAGCGGCCATGCTCTCTGCCCTACAGCAACCCAGCTGGCAAGCCATCATCACGCCTCAAATCGGCGAGCTTGCCTACGCCGAAGGCGGACCACTACATATTTGGCTAGGAGCTCTAAGTATCTATTTACTTAGCCCTATTTTTCAATGGTTTAGCTCAGAACTAGACGCTAACATCCTGGCATCACGCCTGCCCAATTTACTCTATTTTTTAATACTCATCACCACCTTATGGCAAGGTGTCTTTAGACTAGCTAAACAAAAAGCCGCACAGCCCTTACCTTTGCCATTTGGCGGAGAACCCTCTCCCATTGATTATGGGCGCATGATTGCTGATGCCGCACTTCTTCTGTGCGTGGCCACCATTGGTATCCTTTGGCGCCTGCATGAAACCTCTGCCGTACCATTAAGTCTAGCGCTCTACTCCAGTGCGCTATATGCGCTTAGCTTATACAGCAAACGCCCACGCACGGCCACTATTCTTCTCACCCTAGCCCTAGCCGGCACCTTGCTCAATCAGGGTTTAGGGGCTGCTTTTAGCTTAGGTTTTGGCATTATTCTCGCCTTCGTTCTATGTGTAAGCTTACGACCTTATGCCAAACAGCTCCTCTGGGTTATCTTCGGGACAGCACTACTCTGTAGTTTATGGATATTACCTGCCCAGCAGTCTAACTATTGGTGGCAACAATGGTGGCTCTGGCATCAGGCTCAGCTCCATTGGCCAGATCCCTCTTCTATCTTACGCTCTGGGCGTGATTTGCTCTGGTTCTTATGGCCAACTTGGCCGCTTGCCTTAATCGCTGTATGGCAGTGGCGTGCGTGGTTACGCTTTGCGCATATTGCTATCCCTCTGAGCTTAGCTATTGGGCCTTTATGCTATTTACTCTTTGCGCAACAAGCGTTTGAACCCGAGTATACTTGGCTAGTCATCCCAAGCGCCACGCTTGCCGCGTTTTCTTTACCTACTTTACGTCGGGGGGCGATCAATAGTTTTGACTGGTTTGCAGTCATGTGTTTCTCATTAATTACTGCCACGATCTGGTTAGGTTGGATTGCTTTACATACAGGTTGGCCCCCAAAAATTGCCCACAGCATTGCGCGCCAAACCCAAGGGTTTGACACCAGCATCGCTTGGCCCGCACTTGTGGTCGCTATCATCGGCAGCTTGGCTTGGCTAATGCTAGTGCTTTGGCGCTTACGCACCCATCCCCCAGCTCTTTGGCGAGGTACGGTGCTTTCAGCTGGCGGCCTAATTACGGCTTGGCTGTTGCTTGTAACGCTTTGGATGCCCGCACTGGATTATGCGCGTAGCTACCGCCACGTTTCCCACCAGCTTGCTCAACAAATCCATGCCTTAACGCCCAACAGCTGTGTGCGCACCGTCAATCTAGGCTTAGGTCAGCGCGCCTCTTTTTATGTGTTTGATGCGCTTAACTTCAGTTTTGACTCAAAGTGCCGTTATATTTTGCAGCAAACCTCACCAAAGCTAAGCGCTAGCGAGCAAGACATCTTCCCATTCCCTACCACCGAAATCTGGCGCGGCCGTCGTGGTGGGGATCGTAATGAAATGTTCCGGCTCCTTGATACACAAGCTTTTTAGCGCGAACCATA
>JAAYRP010000177.1 GCA_012518715.1 Alcaligenaceae bacterium
GACCCAAATGAACCCGAAAGCTACACCAAAGCCCGCCGTCGTCTACGCGATTTACGCGAAAAGCTGCGTCATCCGGTCACTATCCCTTATGCCTACGCCAGCATGGAGACCTTTGAGCAGCGCAATTTCAAAAAAGCGGACTATTTAGCGGCGGTTGCCCAGGCAAAACAATACATTACAGATGGCGAAGTCATGCAAGTACAAATTGGGCAAGTCATCACCAAGCCTTTTCGCGATGCGCCACTCTCTTTATACCGCGCTCTGCGCTCGCTTAACCCTTCACCTTACATGTATTTCTGGAACTTTGATGATTTTCAGGTGGTGGGGTCTTCCCCGGAAATTCTCGTGCGCCGCGAGCAAGTGGTAGAGCAAGGCCAAGAAAAACAATATGTCACTATCCGCCCACTCGCCGGTACCCGTAAACGGGGTGCTACCCCAGAAGAAGACGCACAGCTTGCCGCTGAACTGCAAGCGGATCCCAAAGAGCGCGCCGAACACGTCATGCTCATTGATTTAGCACGTAATGACATTGGACGTATTGCTAAACCTGGCACTGTTGAGGTCAGCGATACGATGAGTATCGAGCGTTATTCCCATGTTCAACACTTGGTCTCGAATGTACGTGGTGAGCTTAAAGACGATATGAGCAATATGGATGTACTCAAAGCCAGTTTCCCCGCTGGTACCTTAACCGGAGCACCTAAAGTACGCGCTATGCAGATCATTGATGAGCTTGAGCCTGTGCGTCGCGGTATCTATGGGGGAGCAGCGGGTTACCTTAGCTACACCGGTGAAATGGATTTAGCCATTGCGATTCGCACAGGTGTTATCCAAGACGGTATGTTACATGTACAAGCCGCCGCCGGCATCGTGGCGGACTCGAATCCTGAAGCCGAATGGCAAGAAACGGAAGCCAAAGCCCGCGCGCTATTACGCGCTGCCGAACAAGTGCAGTTTGGCTTAGACGAACCCATTTAAGGGAACACCCCGAGGGCTTCATGCCCTCTTCTATGCCAGCCTTCCAAACTTACGAGGATGCCATCATGTTATTTATGCTCGATAATTACGACTCTTTTACCTATAACCTGGTTCAATACTTTGAAGAACTGGGGATGCCTGTTACTGTCGCTCGTAACGACCAGTGCAACATTGCCGATATTGAAGCCTTAAACCCCGACTATATTTGCCTTTCTCCCGGCCCCGGTAACCCGGATAGCGCCGGCATCACACTAGAGGTCATCAACTATTTTGCAGGGAAAAAACCCATTTTGGGCGTCTGCCTAGGTCATCAAGCCATTGCCCAAGCCTTTGGCGGTAAAGTCATTCACGCCAAAGAAATTATGCACGGCAAAGTCTCCCCTATCACTCACCAACAGCAAGACGTATTTGTCGGCTTACCAAGCCCAATGACCGTCACGCGTTACCACTCTTTAGCTGTAGACGCAAGCCAATTACCAGAATGCCTTGAAATCACCGCCCAAACCGCCGATGGTGAGATCATGGGGCTACGTCATAAAACACTGCCTATTAGTGCGGTACAGTTTCACCCTGAGTCCATTTTGAGTGAACACGGCCACCAGCTCCTCAAAAACTTTCTGAATCAATAAGAGACCTACCATGAAACAAGACAAAACCATTACCATCACACCTACTGAAGCCTTAGTTCGCTGTATTGAGCACCGCGAAATTTTCCATGACGAAATGCTCCATTTAATGCGTATGCTGATGCGCGGAGAAATGTCACCCGTGATGGCGAGTGCTTTACTCATGGGCTTACGTGTTAAAAAAGAAACTATTGGTGAAATCGCCGCCGCGGCCGAAGTCATGCGCGAATTTGCGCTACCCGTTGAGGCCCACGATCCAGATAATCTCTTAGATATGTGTGGCACAGGGGGTGATGGTAGCAACACGTTTAATATCTCCACAGCGGCAATGTTTGTCGTAGCTGCCGCCGGTGTCAAAGTCGCTAAGCATGGGGGGCGCAGCGCTTCCTCTTCTTCGGGTAGTGCCGATGTATTAGAAACGCTCGGTGCAAACCTCGATTTACATCCAGAACAGGTTGCTCAAAGTATCGAAGATATCGGTATTGGGTTCATGTTTGCCCCTGCCCACCACTCCGCGATGAAAAACATCGCCGCTGTACGCAAAGAGTTGGGCGTACGCACCATTTTTAATATACTAGGGCCATTAACTAATCCGGCACGTGCAGCCAACCAGCTAATGGGGGTTTTTCACCCTGATTTGGTTGGTATTCAAGTACGCGCTATGCAACGTTTAGGAGCCAAGCATGTACTGATCGTACATGGTAAAGACGGCATGGACGAGGCCTCTACAGGGGCTGCCACTATGGTGGGTGAGCTCAAGGACGACCGCGTCTACGAATACGAAATCCACCCCGAGGACTTTGGGATGGCGATGAGCTCAAACCGTAGTATTCGAGTGAACTCCAGCGAAGAGTCCGCACAAATGATAAAAAAAGCGCTTGCCAACACCCCTGGCACGGCTCGTGATATCGTGGCATTTAATGCTGGCTTAGCTATTTACGCAGGCAATGGCTGCGACTCTATTGAGGCCGGTCTAAAGATAGCTTTTGAAACCATTGCTAGTGGTGCAGCGCGCGCCAAACTTGATGAATTTTGTACGTACACTCGGAAATTAAAGGCATGAACGATATTCTCGCAAAAATCCTCCAAACCAAAAAAGAAGAAGTCGCTGCAGCACGCCAGCTACGCAGCGAATCTGACGTATTACGCGAAGCAAAAAGTCGCAAAGATGTACGTGGGTTTGCTCGAGCTCTTAAATATAAAATTAGCCAAAACCAGCCCGCCGTGATTGCCGAGGTCAAAAAAGCCTCACCATCCAAAGGCGTGATCCGTGAAAATTTCAATCCTACTGAAATTGCTACCTCTTA
>JAAYRP010000178.1 GCA_012518715.1 Alcaligenaceae bacterium
CGCTATATGCGTCGCGCTCTAAAGCTAGGTGATGAGCAGGCAGAATTAGAAACACGTTTGGCTTTTTCTAAAATTGGTGTGTTAATGGCATCCGCACATCGTACGGCACAAGCTCTACACCCTACGAATTTGCACGTGAATAAGTCCATGTTCCCTAATGATACGGTGCAATCTAAACTACCATCACCCGGTTGGTTAGAAAATTGGCTCGATAACCAGATTCGCTTTGATAAAGAATGGGAAGGCAAGGTCAGCACACGTATTTTGCATAATATGTCGCTGCTGATGGGAGAAGACTTTGAGTCGCCTGCGGCGTTAAACCGTTATCGTAAAGACCTAAGCAAAAAAATAGTTGTGGCTTAATATGCCTAGCTTTGAGAAAAAAATCTACTCTCGTAGCGATCTGATTAGGGCGGTGGCAGCAGGGGAGCTGCCGCGCCCATTGGTCTTTACAAATGGGGTGTTTGATATTTTGCATCGTGGTCATGCAAGCTATTTGGATCAAGCGGCACAGCTAGGTGCT
This sequence comes from Alcaligenaceae bacterium, assembly GCA_012518715.1. Taxonomy (GTDB): domain Bacteria; phylum Pseudomonadota; class Gammaproteobacteria; order Burkholderiales; family Burkholderiaceae_B; genus Paenalcaligenes; species Paenalcaligenes hermetiae. Next base: position 524 of record JAAYRP010000178.1, read on the forward strand.
AGCTTAATAGTAGCAGTCAATTCTGATCAATCGGTGCGTACCCTGAATAAAGGCTCTGATCGACCCATTAATCAGGAGCAGGATCGCTGTGCTTTATTAGCTGCTTTGGCATCCACGACTGCGGTCACCATTTTTACGGAGTCCACACCGGAGCAATTGATTGCTGAACTTAAGCCGGATTTAATCGTAAAAGGTGGGGACTATGATATGGAAACTCTACCAGAGACGGCCTTAGTGCGCAGTTGGGGCGGGGACGCCGTTGCCATCCCAATCGCATTTGATCGATCAACGACGGCCTTAGTCAAAAAAATTCGCGCTCCACAATAACGCGATGCGGTCATTGCATCAGTGATGGGTTAGCTGGTGCTAGCAATGTATTTAACGCGGCTATATCCTCAGCGCGTAATAACCCAGCTGCTTGCTTCAGGCGTAGCCCCTGCAATAGGGTATTGTAACGAGCTTGAGCAAGCGCACGCTGAGTTTCATAAAGCTGTTGTTGGGCATTAAGTACGTCAATATTAATGCGTACACCAATCTCATAGGCAGTTTGGTTGGCCTCCCATGCAGCACGGCTGGATTTTTCTGCTGCCTCTAGGGCTTTCACTTCGTGTAAGCCCGCCAATACACCACTAAAATAACTACGGACCTGCTCTTCTGCTTGGCGTCGCGCATTTTCTTGTTCGTAATGCTTTTGTTGTAAAAGAGAAGCGTTTTCTCGTACTCTAGAGGCTATCGCACCACCTTGGTATAAAGGGATGCTTAGTTCCACACCTATGCTGCTATCCAAAGAACGAGGGCTGGTGTTAGGACCAGATACCCCCATGTTGCTTTGACTGCCGCTACGAGCTTGTAGTGTCACCGTAGGGGCGTGTTCGTGTTGATCCGCTTTGAGCTGATATTGTTGAGCCTGCATAGCAAGGCTAGCTCGCATTAAGGACAAATTGCCCAGGCTGGCTTGTTGCACCCACGCGTGGGGATCTAAGGGCTCGGGGGTAGGCAACGTGGCTTGGTGATGAAGCGGAGCAATATGTTGCACAGGCCGACCTAAAATACGACTTAGTTGGTTTTTTTCGGTAGTGAGGGTGTTTTCGGCGATGACAAGTTGAGCATTGAGTAAATCTAAACGAGATTGTGCTTCGTAGGTGTCAGTGATGGTGGCTCCGCCTAAAGCAAAGTTTTGTTGCGCGGCAGCGAGTTGTTGCTCTATAGCTTGTTTTTGGCTTTGAAGGGAACGCAGGTTGTCTTGGGCAGATAAAATAGCAAAATATGTTTGAGCTACACGTAACATGAGCTCATGTTTGGCATTTTCCAAATCAAAAACAGCAATTGATGCCAAGTAACGAGAGCGTTCAAACTGGGCGATAGCCGATAAGTCAAAAAGGGGTTGGCTTAACCGCAGCTGCCATTGATTAACACGGGTATCACTGCTTTGATTCAGGCGGCTAGCGCGGCGTGTGTCGTTGTGTGTGATACCTGCGACGGCATCAACGGCGGGTAATAAACGAGCTCGAGCTTGTGCAATTTGCTCTTGAGAGGCCTGTGTTTGTGCGCGTTGTGCCGCATAGATGGGGTCATGTTGCTGGGCAAGCTGCCACGCTTGCCAAAGGTCGAGCGGTGTGGCTACCGCTTGGGTGGCTATCAATAGGCCAGCGATGATAAAACCACACAGTTTTTTTTTCATCATTTAAAACTGAAAGCGGGTGACGCGGCTACCACGTAAAGGCTTGATAACCGTATCAAAAAGAGGTGTGGTCTCAAAGCTAGCAGCACTGGTACGTGTAATACGCATAGCTGTCATAACTGGAGAGCGCCCAACGACTGCCACGAGCCGGCCGCCAATACAGAGCTGGTATTTGAGTGCATCGGGCACAACAGGTACGGAACCAGTAAGCAAAATGGCATCATATTCCGTCGTGCCCCAGCCCTCATGGGCGTCGCCGATTTCTACATTTACATTTTGTACGTGTTGGCGTTGCAGATTTTCTGTAGCAAAGGCAGCTAGGGTGCTATTGATCTCTACCGAAGTGACCTGCTGAGCCAGACGAGCGAGTAGGGCGGCTTGATAACCGGACCCTGTGCCGATTTCCAGCACCCCATCGGTGGGCTTTAGGTTGAGTTCAACCGCTAAGCGTGCTTCGATGACAGGTTTTAGCATGTATTCGTTGGTATCGACGGCATCAATAATGAGCGGGATTTCGGTATCAGCAAAAGCCATGCCTTTGAAAGCAGGAGGGACAAAATGCTCGCGTGGTACATCGAATAAGGCCTGCAATACCTTTTCGTCTTCGACATACCAAGGACGAATTTGTTGTTCAACCATGTAATAGCGGGCAAGTTCGATTTCAGACAGCGCGTTGATATTCATAGCAGGTTCACAGTAGCAGGACAATAAAAAAAGACATTAACCAATCGTAAAGACTTATTATGCCTTGAACTTGATGGTATCGGCATTAATTTGGCACAAGGGAATCATACTTTGCAATAGCGTCGTGGCATTGGCCGCGGCAATAGGAGTAAATTGAGCAAAATCCATGTGTGCACCCGTGTTCGCATTATCTGAAATAGAGCGGATGCAGATAAAAGGGATGTAGTTTAAAAAACAAACCTGCGCAATGCTAGCGCTTTCCATTTCGCAAGCCAATGCATCAAAGTGTTGATGTAATTCTTGAGCTAGCTCTGGACTGGCAATAAATTGGTCCCCTGTGACGATACGCCCAACAAAAAAACGGTGGTTTTTTAGATCGGCACACGCTTGGCGTGCCCATTGTAATAGCATGGGGTCAGAGGGGAAAGCGTGGGTATCCATGCGGTAAAAATGCCCACGAGCTAAGCCAAGCGGGCGTAAATCCATATCGTGCTGCATGAGCGTGTCAGCAATGACAACATCGCCAGGTTGAATCTCTGGATGCAGCCCACCGGCGACACCAATATTAATAATGCGTTGGGTATGAAATTCAGAAATAAGAATTTGCGTGCAAAGCGCGGCGTTGACTTTACCCACCCCGCAAATAACAGCGACAACAGGGCTACCCGCATAGATACCCTGATAAAACGTCATGCCCGCTCGTTGGTGGGCTTGAGGCTGCTGGAGTGACTGCAAGACCACTTCAAGTTCTTCTTGCATTGCCACAATAATACCGGTTAAAGGCTGACTCATGGATAGTAAGACTTATAAAAAACGCCGTGATGGCGTAATCAAGGTTGATCAGTAGAGGGTAACGGTTTCCACCAAGCATGGAAATGATGTACAGGCCCATGGCCAGAGCCGACCCGAAGCTCGTTAGAGCGAGCAATTGCATTGTATAAATAAGCTTTTGCTGCTTTGGCGGCTTGGGGGACGGACGAGGACTGGGGGAGCAGTGCGGCTAAAGCCGCAGACAAGGTACAACCTGTGCCATGAGTGTTTTTAGTGGGAATGCGTTGTGCAGGCATTTCGATCATTTGATCGCCATTATAAAGGAGATCTGTGCAGTCATTGCCTGGCAAATGTCCCCCTTTTAAAAGTACCCAGCGATGATCGGCGTCCGCCATTAAGCGTCGGAGCTTTTCCGCAACGGCATACATTTCCTTCACCGTTTCTGCTGGGCGCTGCTCTAAAAATACACCTGCCTCGGGAAGATTAGGGGTGATCATCGTGGCTAAAGGAAGCAAGGCTTCTCGCATTTCTGCGGTGGCGGTTTTCTCTAGCAAGTGATCCCCGCTTTTAGCGATCATAACGGGGTCTAACACAATATGAGTTGGTTGCCAGTGCGTGAGCGCTTCTACAACAGTGCGGATCACAGGCTGCTGTCCAAGCATACCAAGCTTGACGGCATCGATGCTGATATCGTTAAAAAGGGTGTCAATCTGCTGCCTAATAAAAGCAGGGTCAACCGGATAAATGCCAGTGACCCCTTGGGTATTTTGTGCAGTAAGCGCTGCCACAACACCTGTAGCATAAGCGCCTAAGGCACTCATGGCTTTAATATCAGCAAATACGCCAGCGCCCCCAGATGGGTCGACGCCGGCAATGGTAAGGGTATTAGGGATGTTATGCATTGCTACGGGAGTGAATCATACCTTCGAGTGGGGAGCTTGGGTCTGCATCATAATATTTGCGCGGGATGCGGCCGGCCAAATAGGCTTGGCGACCTGCTAGTACGCCGTGCTTCATAGCGCTGGCCATACGAATCGGGTCTTGAGCGCCCGCAATAGCGGTGTTCATGAGCACACCGTCGCAACCGAGTTCCATAGCGATGGTGGCATCAGAGGCGGTGCCTACTCCAGCGTCGACTAATACGGGTACGGTGGCTTGATCAATAATCAAGCGTAGATTCCAAGGGTTGATAATACCCATGCCCGAGCCAATCAATGAGGCCAGGGGCATAATCGCAACGCAGCCAATGTCCTCGAGCATCTTGCATTGAATCGGATCATCGGCACAATACACCATCACATCAAAGCCCTCATCCACAAGTGTTTTTGCGGCTTTAAGTGTTTCGGGCATATTAGGAAACAGGTTGTTCGGATCACCTAAAACCTCTAGTTTGACGAGCTTATGGCCGTTGAGTAGCTCGCGCGCCAAACGTAAGGTGCGTACAGCATCCTCAGCGCTATAGCAGCCTGCTGTATTAGGTAAAATAGTAAACTCCGAAGGGGGCAAATAGTCTAATAGGCTAGGCTGGTTTGGATCCTGACCGATGTTAGTGCGACGTATAGCCACTGTGATGATTTCCGCACCACTTGCATCAATGGCGGCACGCGTTTGTTCAAAGTCTTTGTATTTTCCAGTGCCAACCAATAGACGTGAGGAATAGGTTTTTCCAGCAATAATAAAAGGATCGTTAGGGGTAGTTGGATTCATCATTTTTGTACTTCAGGTGGTGAAAATAGTGACTATTTCAATCATACCCCCTAAGCATAAACGATTTTGTTCTTTTTCGTCCTATTGGGCTTCGTTTTGGGCCTGAACTTGTGCGCATAGCGCTTCAGTGGCTTCGATTAACCGAGGCCCAGCCCGATAAAAATGATCCGCATTTACAAACAAAATGTGGGGCGGCTGTGAATAAAAGGGTTCCAGCAGCTGCAGTAGCGGTGCAAGCTTGTCGAGCGTATCGCTAGAAATAAGGGCCTGAGCGGGGTGCTGTAATAGCTGCTCAAGCGTAACAGCAGTCATTACAGGCTGATCGGCGGGGATCCAATTGTATAAACCACAATGCCGGAGCACATCATTTAGCATGGGCTCATTGAGCCCATAGAGTGGGGCTATATTTAAAAGAATCAGGGCACTGGTATGAGGGGGCGGAGCAGGCAGTTGAGCGATACGCTGTTGCCACTCGGCGCTGATTTGTTCTGCCTGCTCAACGCGGTTTAACCATTGACCTAATTTTAGGGCGGCTTGTGGGATCTCGGTGAGTGACTGAGGCTGAATATACTGCAGCGTAATTTGGCTTTGAGCCAAGACGGACTCAAGGCGTTGTAATTGTGCAGTAGGCTGCCAAGCCAATACTAAGTCAGGGGCGTAGGCAAGTAAGGCTTCAGCAGAAATGCTGACCCCATCCCCAACCCGAGGGAGCTGGTTGGCGGCAGGAGGGTAGTCACTGCTGTTGACCGTAGCAATGAGCTTATCTTCAGCACCAATAGCATAAATGAGCTCCGTGATATGTGGGGCTAGGCTAATAACGCGCTCATAAGCGGCACTGCTGCCACAGTACAGCAGTGCTACGCTTACTAAAAGCCATCGGCGTATAACTTGCATCACATACGCCAAGACAGGTTTACAAACACATTGGAACCAGGCATGTTGTAGCCATAGCTGTTGTGATACGTTTTATCAAAAATATTATTCCAACGGATCTGGGCGTTCATGGTTTTACTGAGCGCATAATCAGCCGTTAAGTTCACTAAACTATAGCCACCTAGCTGGGTTTGGTTGTCTTTGTCTTCATAGCGCTTGCCTACGTATTGGTATTCTGCGCCTAGATCAAGCACTTGCCATTGATATTGCACCCCGGCTTTGATGTTTTGTTTTGCGCGGCGTACTAGCTGATTACGGCTACTGTCGTCGCGCGGATTGGTGAAGTCTGCCGCTGCCCATAGACGAACGACGCCCATATCATGTGCACCATATAATGACACACCGCGGATCGTAGCGCGATCAACATTTAGCGCGGTACATTCAAAGTTGTCATTACACACATAGGGGTCAATCAGATCACGGACTTTATTTTGAAAAGCGGTGACTTTGAATTGACTGGTTCCGTCATCGTAGCCAAGAGAGGCTTCGACATTACGAGATTTTTCAGCTTTTAGGTTAGGGTTCCCCTGAAAATTCCACTCATCCAATGGATAATACAAATCAGAAAAAGAAGGGGCTTTGAAACCCGTATTCGCCGCCGCACCGATGGTCCATGAATCGTTTAAATCCATTTCATAACCGAGCCCGCCGGTCATACGATGCCCAAAGCCACTGATATTGTCATTGCGTAGGCTCGCTTGGACGCGATGTACTCCGTATTGAGCCCGGTAAATAGCCGCCACAGCGTTGGTATTGCGGTTGGTGTCTGTATAGGCCAACTGATGTGTGATGCGCTCCTCGAGACGCTCTACGATAAAAGCGAGCTGTTGATGGGCGCTTAAATCCCAGTCGTTTTGCCAGCGATATTGTCGTTGTAGCGTACTAAAGCGACTGTCATAAGCAGGGTTTACCACTTGCTCTTTACTTAGACCAAAGCTTAAAGTGCTGAGCCAGTTAGCACCAAGGCGATTTTGACTATAGAGATCATAGCTTTGTTGGCGGGTTTGGGTAAAAGCGTTTCGGATTAATTCGCCGGCATCAAAATCCCCATTGATGTAGTTGTTATACGCGTTTATTCCTATTTTTTGCCCAGTAGCCCATTCATAAGCGAGGGCACCACTAAGGCTATGAC
>JAAYRP010000303.1 GCA_012518715.1 Alcaligenaceae bacterium
AATGGTACCGTGGCGCTGGATTTGGCGTTGTGGGCGCTGGGGGTGGGTAAAGGGGACGAGGTTATTGTGACCTCGCGCACGTTTTTGGCTTCGGCATCCAGTATTGTTAACGCTGGTGCGGTACCGGTGTTTGCAGATGTAGATGCGGATTCACAAAATATTACCGCCGCATCCATTCAGGCGGTGTTAACGCCTAAAACCCGTGCGATTATTTGTGTGCATTTGGCGGGCTGGCCCTGCGATATGGACCCGATTATGCAGTTGGCGCAACAACATGATTTGTTTGTGATCGAGGATTGCGCCCAGGCGCACGGTGCGCTGTACAAGGGTAAACCGGTGGGTACCATTGGCCATGTCGGCGCCTGGTCGTTTTGTCAGGACAAAATCATGACCACAGGGGGCGAGGGCGGTATGGTGACCACCAATGACACCGCGCTGTGGAAAAAGATGTGGGCGATTAAAGACCACGGTAAAAGCTGGGATGCGGTGTACGAGCGTGATCATGCCCCGGGTTTTCGTTGGCTACATGAAAGCTTTGGCACCAATTGGCGCATGACCGAAATGCAGGCAGTGATTGGGCGTATTCAGTTGCAGCGTATGCCGCAGTGGCAGGCGCAGCGTGTAGCCAATGCGCATAAAATTTGGGATACGGCGCGTTCGCTAAAGGGGTTGCGTGTGCCCACTGTGCCCGCCGATATTCAGCATGCGGCTTATAAATGCTATGTGTTTGTTGAGCCCAGTCAGTTACAGCCGGGCTGGGATCGTGATCGGATTATGGATGCCATCGTGGAACGAGGGGTGCCTTGTTATAGTGGTTCGTGTTCCGAGGTCTATTTAGAAAAAGCCTTTGATAATACGGGTTTTAGACCGGCAGAGCGTTTGCCTGTGGCGCAGGAGCTAGGGCAAACCAGTCTGATGTTTTTGGTGCACCCCACCTTAACAGAGGCCGAGATGCAAAAAACCAGCGATGTGTTAACCGAGGTCATGCAGCTAGCCACTCAACCCTAGCGATTATTGGTGCTTATGAAAACCGCCCTACAGAACATCCATTTTTGTCTTGCTAATTTAGATCGCTCCCATAAACGGTTGGTGATGCTGGTAGCGGATTTGATCGCTTTGCCTTTGGCGCTGTTGTCGGGGTTTGCTTTGCGTTTTGCGCAGTGGTGGCCACAGCCGTATCTGGCTAATTACTGGTGGTTGTTTGTGGTCACGCCGTTGTTGGGGGTGTTTATTTTTGCTCGATTGGGTTTGTATCGGGCGGTGGTGCGGTTTATGGGGCTGCAGGCACTGACCTCGGTGTTTAACGGGGTGTGTTTGCTGGTGCTGTTGATGTTTGCGGGGGTGGCGCTCTATGGTTTAGAGGGTTTTCCGCGTTCGGTGTTGATTATTTTTGCTTTGGTGGCTTTGATTTATGTTGGCGGCACGCGGGTGTTGTTCAGGCATTATTATCATTGGCTGGTAAAGCAATACGCCAAAAAGCAGCCCGTGTTGGTGTATGGGGCTGGCGGGGCGGGGGCGCAGTTAACGGCTTCGTTGCTGGCTGGCAAAGAGTTCCATAACGTGGCGTTTATTGATGATAATGTGGCGCTTAGTGGCAGTGTGATTCAGGGCGTACGGGTGTACAGCCCGCAGCAGATTCCGGCATTGATCGATAGGTATCAGATTAAGCATGTGTTGTTAGCCATGCCCAACGCCACCAATAGTCAGCGCCGACAAGCGGTGGGGCGTTTTGCGGGGATGGCGGTCAAAGTTTTAACCGTGCCCACGATTAAAGACATTGTGTCCGGGGTGGCGCAGGTGGATCAGTTGCGTCAGGTCGAGGTCGAGGAGCTTTTAGGGCGCGAACCCGTACCGCCTCAGGTGGATTTGTTGCAAGCCAGTATTCAGGACAAGGTGGTGTTGGTAACCGGGGCGGGGGGCTCGATTGGTTCGGAATTGTGTCGACAGATTATTCGTTTGCAACCGGCGCGCTTGTTGTTGTTAGAGATCAGTGAATATTCACTCTATGCCATTGAGCAAGAGTTGCTTGCCCTACAAAAGCAGGAATCCCTATCGGTACCCGTGGTGGCGTTATTGGGTTCAGTCAAAGACGCCAAGCGTGTAGAGGCCATTTTAAGCTATTACAAAGTGCAAACGGTGTATCACGCCGCGGCATATAAGCATGTGCCTATTGTGGAACATAATATTTTTCAGGGCATTGAAAATAATGTGTTTGGTACAAAGGTGGTTGCCCAGGCCGCACTCAAAGCCGGTGTGGAGCGTTGTGTGTTGGTGTCTACTGACAAGGCCGTGCGCCCAACCAATGTGATGGGGGCGACGAAACGTTTTGCCGAGCTTATTGTTCAAGATTTAGCCACCCAAGCGACGTTATCAAAGGGCACGATTTTTTCTATGGTGCGTTTTGGTAATGTATTGGGCTCATCGGGTTCGGTGGTGCCGTTGTTTAAGCGTCAGATTGCAGCAGGCGGGCCGGTGACGGTAACGCACCCGGATATTACCCGCTATTTTATGACCATCCCCGAGGCGGCATTACTGGTGATCCAAGCCGGGTCCATGGCCAAAGGTGGAGAGGTTTTTGTTTTAGATATGGGCGAAAGTGTACGCATTTTAGATTTAGCCACCCGTATGATTGAATTAAGTGGTTTAGAAGTTAAAACCGAATCCAATCCCGATGGCGATATTGAAATTGTATTTAGTGGATTACGCCCAGGGGAAAAACTCTACGAGGAATTATTAATTGGGGATAATGTGATCGCCACCGCCCATCCTAAAATTATGTGCGCCCAAGAAGAAAAACTCCCCAGCGCCGAACTGAAATCCTTTTTACAACAGTTACAACAAGCCCAGCAGGCAATGGATCAAAAACACGCTCGAGACGTGCTAGAACAAGCCGTTAGCGGCTTTACGCCTACTAGCGAGCTGTGCGATCATTTGTATTCCCCTTTTTACCAACCCTTATCCGTGATACCGTCGGTTTCGGCTACAGTTGTTCATTACTATATTGTTATTTAACATTTTGTTTTTC
>JAAYRP010000301.1 GCA_012518715.1 Alcaligenaceae bacterium
ATGGCACCAAGATCCGGGATTGGCATTGGCACGACACCGCCATAGCCCGGGAACGGCCAGTCCTCGCCCTGCCACACGCGTGCGCGGCGCCATTCCTGCGTGGTGGGGTTGAGTTCCCACAGCGTACGGCCATCACGATGGTGTAGCACGAGATAATGACCGGTCTGCGGATCGTAGGTCAGGCTATAGCGGTGGATGTTGAAGTTGAAGGGCGCATCCGGCAGGTCTTGCACCTTGCCGTGCGCATCCAGCACCGACACCTTGTTGCGTGACTTGTTGCCGCCGATGAACAGGATTTCCTTGCGCAGCGGGTTGTATTGCATCGACGAGTGATAGCCGTCGACGCCACTGGCGCCGTGCTTGATCCATTGCCCATTCACCCAGCCATAGATGACGCCGGCGCGGATGTAGATCAGGTGGCCCAGCGCGTCATGCCATTCGATCGGGTCCGTATGCTCCCAGCCGCCATGTGGGCCGGGGAAGTCGCGTGTCGCGACCTCCCAGCGGTTTTCGTCGATGATGTAGCGGTGCAGAATGCGCGGCGCGCGAAAGGCGCTCATCTTGTAGTAATGCCCGCGCACCGGATCAAGCGCGACCTTGCCATACACATGAGCAAACGCAGCCGGGCCGTTTTCCAGGCTGAGCAGGCGCCAGCTGTGGGTTTGAGCCGAATAGGCGATGAAGATGCTTTTCTTGCGGTCGCCGTACATCAGGCCCATCTGGCGCTGCGAATCCCAATGCGCGCTGTCGTGCCAGGTATCCGGGTCGAAGGTGGTGGATCGCAAGAAATCGTAATAGCGCTCGAAACCGGCTGGGAGGGCCCCGCCAAGCAGCGCAAACTCGCCCGGCTTGAGCCGCGCGGCGAGCTGTCCGATGGCGGTCTGCGCGAGTGGCGTTGGCGCCGCCGCCTGCACTGTCTGAACGCACAGCATCATGCACACCAGGCAGGCGAGGAACTGGAAAAGGCGCTGCATTCGGTTTAACGGCACACGGGACATGGTGGCGGGTGGAAGGGGAGATGGGTGGGAGAATGGGCGGCACATGTGAATTTGCTGTGCACGGCGCGGGATGCTCTGTGCATTGCTGCAGAATTGCCATACTCTTGGCCTGATTTGCATTGTGGAGAATCCGACATGACATCACAAGCGTCCTTCTCGGCTGTGCCGTATGGTTTGCATGCAGGCTTCCTGCAGTCCGTGCAACGCTATCCGCAACGCCCGGCGCTGGATGTGGATGGCAAGGTCTGGGCGTATCAGGCGCTGTACGAAGCCGCTGCGGCCATTGCCGAGGCCTTGCAGGACTGTGTCGACGCCCCGGCGGCAGCGCGGGTCGGTGTGCTGGCGCAACGTTCGCGCAGCATGTATTGCGGCCTGCTCGGCACCTTGATGGCTGGCCACACGCTGGTGCCGCTGAATCCGAGTTTTCCGGTCAGTCGCACGGCACAGATGATCGGTCTGGCCGGTGCCGCAGCCCTGGTGGTGGACAAGGCCGGGGAAGGCGTG
>JAAYRP010000179.1 GCA_012518715.1 Alcaligenaceae bacterium
ACTTCGACTTCGGCTGTGAGCTCTTTAATACGACGCTCTGCTTCTTGGGCTTTATCCAAGTCAGCGCTCGAAATAGTAATGGTGCCGTCTTCACCAATGTCAATCTGCGTACCGGTTTCTTCGGTTAGGCTGCGAATCGTTGCACCACCCTTACCGATGACATCGCGGATTTTATCGGGATTGATTTTAAGCGTGAGCATGCGAGGAGCAAAAGCTGATAGCTCTGTGCGCGAGCCTTCGAGTGCCTCTTTCATTTTTCCTAAAATATGTAAGCGACCCTCTTTGGCTTGAGCCAAGGCCACCTGCATGATTTCAGTGGTAATACCCTGGATTTTAATATCCATTTGCAGTGCTGTAATACCTGCTTCGGTACCAGCCACTTTAAAATCCATATCACCTAAATGGTCTTCGTCACCCAAAATATCGGTCAGAACGGCGAATTTACCACCCTCTTTAATTAGCCCCATTGCTACACCCGCCACGTGATCTGCCATGGGCACACCCGCATCCATCATGGATAGCGAGCCACCACATACAGACGCCATGGAAGACGAACCGTTGGACTCGGTGATCTCAGAAACTACACGAATGGAATACTGGAAGTCTTCTGAGCTAGGCAATAATGGAATCAATGCGCGCTTAGCTAAGTTGCCGTGACCAATTTCACGACGTTTAGGTGCCCCAAAACGCCCGGTTTCACCAGTAGCAAACGGAGGGAAGTTGTAATGCAGCATAAAACGATCACGCGACTCGCCCATCACGGAATCAATAATCTGCTCGTCTTGCTTCGTACCTAGAGTTGCTACCACCAAAGCTTGGGTTTCACCACGCGTAAAGAGAACGCTCCCATGCGCACGTGGTAATACCCCCAAGCGAATAGAAATAGGACGTACAGTGCGAGTGTCGCGCCCATCAATACGAGGCTCCCCGCTGAGGATTTGACCACGTACAATTTCACTTTCGAAGTCAAAGAGAATGTTATCGACTTCGACACTATCGGGGGCATCGGTACCGGCGGCTTCCGCTTGCTCGACCAAACCAGCGTGGACTTTAGCATAAACATCGTTCACAGCCGCTGTACGCGCTTGCTTTTGACGAATTTGGTACGCGGCTTTTAAGTCTTCGTAAGCTAAGGCTTTAACCGCATCAATAAGAGGCTGATTCACAGGCGCTGGCTGCCAATCCCACTCGGGTTTACCGGCTTCCTCGACCAGCTCATTGATTGCATTGATCGCTACTTGCATTTGTTCGTGACCGAATGCAATCGCCCCTAACATGACCTCTTCGGAAAGCTGCTGCGCCTCGGACTCTACCATGAGCACGGCGGCCTCTGTACCTGCGACCACCAAATCCAAGGCGGACTGATCGAGCTGGCCAGAAGAAGGGTTCAGCACATAATTGCCATCCACATAGCCCACACGGGCGGCACCAACGGGGCCATTGAATGGAATCCCAGAAATAGCCAAAGCAGCCGATGCCCCAATCAGAGCTGGAATATCCGGACTGATTTCAGGGTTAACCGACAAAGCATGAATAATAATCTGGACTTCGTTATAAAAGCCTTCGGGGAATAAAGGACGCAACGGACGGTCAATTAAACGAGCCGTTAACGTTTCACGGTCAGAAGGCTTACCTTCGCGCTTGAAAAAACCACCCGGGATACGACCGGCGGCATAGGTTTTTTCAACATAGTCAACAGTTAAGGGGAAAAAGTTCTGCCCAGCTTTGGCCGTTTTTGCGCCAACAACAGTAGCTAAAATAACAGTATCTTCGATAGAAACAAGAACAGCACCGGAGGCTTGGCGAGCAATCTCACCGGTTTCGATCACAACTTGATGCTGTCCATATTGAAATGACTTCGTCACTTTATTGAACATTAGGAGATATCCTTACAATAAAAAAGCCGCGCACATGCGAAGCTATGTTCGCACCATGCACGGCTATATCGCGGGGCAATGCCCGTGAATCACTTACGTAAACCGAGTTTTTGAATTAGTTCACTGTAAGCGCTAGGTTTACGGTTTTTGAGGTAGTCGAGTAATTTACGACGACGGCTAACCATACGTAATAGACCACGACGAGAGTGATGGTCTTTTTTGTGGCTCTTGAAGTGCTCAGTTAACACATTAATGCGTGCGGTTAATAGCGCTACTTGGACTTCGGGAGAGCCGGTATCACCTTTAGCACGTTGAAATTGTTCAACGACTTCGGCTTTATTGATGTTTGTTCCAGACATAATTTCCTCGAAAAACTGGCGTTAGGGCCGAGTATGCCCTAACGTGTAATAACAACAAATAGATAAGAGTGTAATTATAGCGGATTTTAAACAAAAAGCCGATGCTTATGTTCAAAATCCGTAAAGTCGCTTATATCCAAAGATATACTACACCATCCAACTTGATTTCCCGAGGTTTACTATGCTTCGTCTTTCAGCTCTTTGCCTGCTGCTATTAGGAGCTTGCACCACTATTAGCGAAACCCCTACGGGCACCCCCATCGAACAGGTTTTACAGCGCTATGGTGCGCCCACCTCTGTGTGCCCTGCACAACACCCTACTCGCTATATCTGGTCACAACAACCTAATGGACGCTACGCATGGGCGATAGAGGTAGACGCTAATAAGCAAGTCACCCATGCTTCTCAAGTACTCACCGATCATGAGTTTGCCCGCCTACAAATAGGCGTTTGGACTAAAGAGCAAGTGCGCTGCCATTTTGGCCCCCCAGCTGAAAGAAGCATTACCCCCTATCGAGGCATAAAAAGATTAGTCTGGTCCTACCGCTATAAACAAAATAGCGTATGGGAATCTCTCATGCATGTGTATTTTGATGAAAATGGTGTAGTACAACAT
>JAAYRP010000026.1 GCA_012518715.1 Alcaligenaceae bacterium
TTCTTCTAGCGCACTTTCTAGGATGTGATTAGTAGGAATTGCGCTCAAACTCTTTATCGCAACTAAGTTATGACGGTTTTTGATAATCTGCCCCAACAAATTAGCAGCCGCTGAGCGAGAAATATGCTTTTGATAATAGCTGCTGCGATAAGCCAAAATACAGCTATAGCAGCCGTCTTTGTGATCATCATTAGCACAATCACAATTACTTAGCTTATCGTGCGCCAGACTCAACATATCAAACAAATGCTGGGGATCTCGCATCAGCTCTTTTAAATAACCCGTACCGCCAGGAATGCGGTCATACAATACCAAATACTGTTTTTTACCCTGTGACGAGGGCACGATCATTTCCGTGACCTCAAGATGATCCACAGCGCCCCTAAAATACAACTCTAAACCTAAATTGAGTGCCGCCACCAACGAACGGCGTTTTTGCTCTGAATCCGCGACATCAGCCAAAGGCAATAAAATGCGTATCGCCTCGGACTGTAACTCTCGATACAAATACAAACTATCAAAAAAGTCATCGTCCTGTTCTACAGCTCCAGGGGCGGATAAAGGGCAATCCAACGCATGGGTATAAGGGCGCGCACTGCTTTTACGTTTACGCACTGAGCCGCAATGACGACATAAACTAAAGCCTCTACGCGCTAAGTCTTGACCTGCCACGGTAAAAACATGTTGTTCTGTACCGCTTTCTCCAAAATTAATCTCTCTGAAATTCGCACTACGAATAAACTCAAAGCCAAAAGGTAGCTCCTCATCATCAATCTTGACCGCCCCCTGGCAGTTTTGAGTGTCAATATCAATTAACAACTGCCGCGTATAAAAACGTGGCGCACGCTGATCGCTATCATCCGCAATACGATCAAAGCGTGAGTTCGCCGTAGCAAACACTTGGCGTAGCTTCAATAGCTTTTGCTTTTGCGAAATATTCGCCCAAGCCGCACTGCCACAACGTGGGCAGGTACTGGCTTCATCATCGCTCTCAGAGGTCAGCTCTTTGGAATAATGACAGTCAGGGCATAAACGCCAGTCAACCGGCTTAGACACCTTCACATCTACCCGATCAATACTCAGCTTGTGCTCAGCCACATAAAACTGATTTTCCGGAGCCAGCTCACTTAAGGCCGTTTGTGCCGAGCGTTGAAAACTAAAGTCAATCAGCTCATACGGCTTTTCTTTATTTTCGGTACGACGCACAATCACCGATTGCAAGGTCACCCCCTCCTCAGGGAAGGCATAATTTGGTAACAACCCCTCATCGGTAAAGAAATTAAAAGTATGTTTGGCATTAATGGCTTTAACTAAGTCCATTAACGCGCTTCTTTCTTTGCGTAACGCTTCGAGTAATTTGTCACGCGCCTCGTCCTGCGGTAGCTCTTCAGTGCTTTTAATTTTTCTTGCTAACGACCTAATGCTATCTAAATGACTTTGGCGTAGGTTTTTTAACTCCCGCAAACGGTTCACAATGCGCCACCCCAAAGGCGTGCTATCTACACTGTGATCGCCCTCTTGCACCTCACCACTAATAAAATTCGCTAAATGATGGCGACCTTCCTCGGTCATCTCGGGGAACAGACGAATAAAATCACTGTGCAAACGTAATGGGCCACGCTCAATAAACTGCAACAAATTACGCGGAAAGGCGTTGTGATCCTGATTTTGGTCGATTTGATCTAATACTGGCTTTAGCTTGGTGGGGATAGCATCCTCCGTTACCCCAGTACTGACCCAGCGATCAAAGCAATAGGCTATTAGCTGGCGTTCCAACACCGCCATGGCCTGCAAAAACACCCCCGGCGTAGGTACCGCCCCCGCTATCATTTCCAAAGGCTGATGATAAAAATAATTATCATGATCTTTACCCGTGGCAATGGTTAACGCCAAAGCATTGCCGTTACTACGACCCGCACGCCCAATACGCTGTAAATAATTGGCTTGATTAGGCGGCACCGAACACAATAACACCGCCGATAAGTCACCAATATCTATCCCCATTTCTAAGGTGGGCGTAGCGGATAACACGTTCACATCCCACGTGTTTTTACCATGAATGAAAGACTGCTCCGTACGTGCCCGCGTTGCACCATCAATCAAAGCGGTGTGCTCTTTGGGTACCAACCGCACAGGACGCCCGCGATACGACTGGTGCGCTGTGACTGAATCGTTATTTAACTGCACCTGCCAGTGCTCCGGCTTTAACAGCCAGACGGCATCCCCCTTATGCTCTAGCTCATACAACCACCCCTGCTCCTTTAGCACGCGTACTGCTAACTGCATCGCTTGCTGATAGTCGCTCGAGGCAAAAAAATGATCGCCCTGCGCTACGTATTGATCGAACAGCTGGGAATAACGATTTTTACCCTTCGCACTGACCAATATTTCAAACTCTTCGCCACCACCATGCAACAACCGAATAGCGGCCGGTGCTTTAGAAAAACCGAAGGTAGGCAACCAATTTATTTTCTTAAGTAAATACGTAGCACAACCATTTTTAACGTAGCTTTCTAATACTGGATGATATAAGGCCCCACGCAAGCGCCACTGCTGTAATAAGGCGCTTAAATATGCCTGCACCTGAGCCAACGCGATATCTCGTAAATGGCCGATTTCCTCGCCCCAGCGTTGCTGCAAAGCCAGCGCGCTTTTTTCTAGCAGCTCAGAGTCTGCAGACACCGTTACTACCCCAGAACGCTCTAAGGTACGCCCCAGCTGTGAGCGCAAACCAAACTCTTGCAATACCTCCCATTGCAAACGTTGCTGCACGTCTTGCACCAAAGCCGGACTGACCAGCACCGATGCAGAATCTGCTGCCGTAGCGCTTTGCTCTACCAACGCCTGATAACTGGAAAACCACAACATATTGGGGGCAATAAACTGCCCGACAAACTGAGCCGCATCACCACATTGATCCAGCCAATAGCTGGGCATTTTTTGCATGAGCTCATGTAAGCTGAGTGATTGGCTTTCATCGCGCAATAACTGTGCTAAAGCTTGGCGTATTGTCTGGCTATAGGTGCGCGCCCCAAAAAATCCGGCTCGGTGCGCCGCGTCTTGGACGGAATCAGAAAACGCAATCAGCTTATGGTCTTCATTCAAATTTGATCCAAACAGCCGGTTAATCATGACACTGGCTAAGCTCGCCGCCTGCGAGCCCACAATCATTAAACTGCCTTCAATCTGACAATGCGGACAGCTTTCTGCGCGTTCAATGATCGTCGTTTCTTGCGGCGTGCCAGCATGACGTTTACGTGACTGCGCTAATTGCACCGCCCATACCCGTAAGGTCTCCACCTGGCAACTGGGGCACTGCTCAGCTTGATCGGTATTATGCAATTGCAAACACTGCGTACATAAACGGCGCTCTTGGGCTGTGGTCAGTTCTGCACCCTTGCTCAACAGTACCGGCGCCGACTCATCTGCCACTAAGGGATACAACAAAATGCTATCTGGCGAACGCGCAAACCAACGTTTATAAAAGGCTTGCACATCGGGCTGAATTCGATTTTCCCCTTTGGGTTGTACCGCCCCCCACGCCATGTGATGACACTCATTGCAATGCACGATTGGTAAATGTAAAGGCTGCGTAGTACTTGTTAAATCATCCGCATGGGTCAATACCGACGGATACTGAACACTAGCCACCATACGGCGTAACTCTCGCAACCACAGCTGCACGCGCACATGCAAAAATGGCATGACCTTGGTTTGATCTTCTGGGTTAGCCCACACCCGCGCTACCGAGATCAATGCCGTTAAACTATCTAATAGCGCCAGCGCATGGTGCTCGTCCGCTAAACCAAAATCCGCCACCCATTGCTGCGCCACCGTGCGCATCTCTACCACCTGTTGCGCCGAATGTAATAACGATCTAAACGCAATATGCCGATGTAGGTACTGCCCTAGCGCCACACAAGCGGCGTTGTACTCCGTTGGATCTGTGCTATCTAAGCCTAAATCCACCTCAAACCAAAGTTGCGCTTGCTGACGTAGGTACCCCCCCTGCGATTGCGCTCCGGGTAATAACTCACTGCCCAATGTGGGCCAATGCGTCAGGACCTCGTGATCTGTGTCAACCATGCTGGCCGCGAACTGCTGCACATATTCTTCTACCGAGAGCCGATCCTCTAAAATAATCGCATCGGCATCAAAATGGGATTCAAAAATCTGCTCAGCATAGCGAATTAAGTTTTCTGCAGCCTCTGCTCCCCCTATGGTGGCTGATGTCCCCACACACGCTAAATTCGGCCCTAAATTAAGCTTATCCCGTAAACGCCGTATCAAGCACGCCAGATCGGTGCCCTGCGCCCCATCAAAAGTATGCAGCTCATCCACCACTACGTAGCGCAACAAATCAAAGGTGCGCATATTATGCTGCCAAATACGCTGATCCTTAGGACGCAACAACAGCAAATCCAACATCTTATAGTTGGTAAGTAAGATATCCGGCGGATTGTTTTGTAGGGTTTCACGGTCGGTAATGACATGGGTGGCAGTCATCACCTTGCTGTCTACCCCGTCTTTATCTCCCGTATACATCCCCACAGATATGCCGCGATACTTGTCATGAATTTCCCGCGCAAAACGGCGTGCTTGATCTGATGCCAAAGCATTCATGGGATAAA
>JAAYRP010000180.1 GCA_012518715.1 Alcaligenaceae bacterium
ATACGTTCCTACCCCATAAAGAAAAACAAGCTATTTCACATTAGTTTGTTGCACATACTGAGCAAATCATGGATAGAATTACTGCCGCCAAAGTTTTTATTGAAGTTGTAGAGCGTCAAAGCCAAACAGCTGCCGCCGAACATTTAGACATGTCTAGAGCAATGGTTTCACACCACTTAAAAGCACTAGAAGAATGAGTAGGAACGCGCTTGCTACACCGCACCACGCGCCGCCTAAGTCTTACAGATGCAGGATCAGAACTCCTGGAAAAATGCAGGCAGCTTATCGAACTTATCAGAAGACATTGAAAAAACGGCTCAACAACGCACCACATACCCCAAAGGCACACTACGCGTGGCCTGCAGTGTGTCCTTGGCACAGTCTGTACTGAGTCTGCTTACCAGCGAATTTGTACAACTCTACCCCCAAGTTAGGATAGAGCTCTTAGCCGACAACAAAACGGTTAACCTAATAGAAGAAGGAGTTGATGTGGCATTACGGATTAGCAATGATTTAGACCCTAATCAAATCGCAATTCGTTTAGAACAATGTCACTCGATATTGTGTGCCGCCCCCTCTTATCTGAATAAAAATCCTGCCATTACCCACCCCTCTGCGCTCAAGCAACACAACTGTTTAAGCTACAGCTACTTTGGTACCACCCATTGGCTTTTATCCAAAAATCAACAGCAATACAAAATCCCCGTGAAGGGTTCAATTACTTCAAACGAGGCCAATGTCTTATTATTTGCCAGCCTAAATGGCGCCGGTATTAGCCAACAACCTCGCTACAGCGCCCAACCTTTAATTGACGAGGGCCACTTACTTCCTGTCCTACCTGACTGGGACTTACCCACCTTAGGGGTACATGCAATTTATGCTTCCCGCCAACAAATGACACCTGCTCTACGTGTATTTATTGATTTCATCAAACAAAAATTTCAAACCCTAGACATCTAGCTTTCTATTATCGAATTGTTTCACGGGAAACATATTAAAAAAAAGCCCCCAAAAAGTTAGAGGAGTGTCCAACTTATTGGGGTCACTTCACTTTTAGGGGACTTATATTAATCGAATCTAATGTGCTGCTTTTAACAAATATCCAAAACCTCGGTGACCGCCAAACGGGGTTTTTGCGGATAATTGCCTTCTGCCGCATAACCAACAGCAACCAACATCACAGGAATACGCGTAGCTGGCAAATTAAAAGCAGCACTCACCGCTGCTGGATCAAAACCACTCATCGGTCCCGTCGCCAAGCCCTGCTCTTCCGCAGCGAGCATCAAGGCCATCGCCGCTAATGAGGCGGAGCGAAAGGCTTCAGCACGTTGCACCTCTGCATTATTCTCATGGGTGGCTACCACCTTAGATTTCCAAACGGCAGCATCCGCTTCGCTAACCCCGCCTTGCTCAATCAGCGTTTTAACCACGCGGTCAAATTTTTGGTGGGACTCTAGCTCACCACAAACAATAAATGTCATCGCTGCATCCAACACTTTTTGCTGTCCATACGCCGCAGCATGCAGCTTTTGTTTTGCAGAATCGCTTTTCACCGCAACAAAATGCCAGTTTTGCAGATTAAACGCTGTTGGAGCCAGCGTAGCCAAACGCACTAATTCTGTAATTTGATCATCTGTCAAAGCTTTTGAAGCATCAAAAAAATTAACCGCTGTACGCTGCTCAAGTGCTTGTTTTACTGACATTGTCATACCGATTTCCTTTCATTTATTTTAAATAACCTATCCATCATAAACGGTTTCTTTAAATATTAGACTAGCATCAACACAGAATTCCCAATGCGACAACAAAGCTCTCTCCGTTAGCTCTCTGCAAAATTACAACGCTTTTTTCTTTCTTTTCCACTATGCTTTACCTAAATCTAAAAAAGAATTATTCTCATTATCAGTCTTTTTTAACAATTATTTACATGGTGTGTGCATGCGGCCCTCCCTATCTCGCCCACTACAACCCTCTTTACTTACTCTTTGTTTATTAGCGGCGTGGCAAACGACTTTTGCTCAAACCACGCCTGTTACAGAGCTCAGTACCGTTACCGTTAGTGCAGAAACCGAGCTCAAACAAGCCCTTGGCGCTTCTATTATCGATGCCGAAGACTTAAGCAAAATGCCACCAGCGAATGACCTATCCGAAATCATCCGCAAACAACCCGGTATCAATCTCACGGGCAACTCCACCAGCGGACAACGCGGCAATAACCGTCAGATCGATATTCGTGGCATGGGGCCAGAAAACACTCTGATTCTTATTGACGGCAAACCCGTGTCCTCTCGTAATGCAGTGCGTTACGGCTGGCGCGGAGAGCGCGATACCCGAGGCGATACCAACTGGGTACCTGCTGAGTCTGTAGAACGGATTGAGGTATTGCGTGGCCCAGCAGCGGCTCGCTATGGTAATGGAGCTGCTGGAGGTGTAGTGAATATCATCACTAAACCCGTCGCCGAGCAACTCAGTGGCTCCACAACGGTTTATTACAAAAAACCACAACATAGCGACGAGGGCGGCAGCAAGCGCATCGGCTTTAACCTAAGCGGCCCCATCTCCGAGCAGCTCGGGTTTAGGCTCTATGGCAATCTAAATAAAACCGACTCTGATGCATTTGATATCAACAAAAACCATGCGTCTAGCCCACGTATTGGTACCAATGCTGGCAGCTACGCTGCCGGTCGCGAAGGGGTGCGCAACAAAGACATTAACGGCCTACTCAGCTGGCAGCTCAATGCCAGTCACCGCTTTGATCTAGAGGCTGCTTATAGCCGCCAAGGCAATATTTATACCGGCGACACGCAAAACACGAATCACGACCGCGGCACCGAGCAGCGCCCTGGCAAAAACCTGGTCGCCAGTCACCTCGGCTCAGAAACCAACCGTATGTATCGTCAGAACTACGCGTTAACCCACCGTGGGGACTGGACAGATGACACCAACACCCTAAGCTATATTCAATATGAAAACACGCGCAACACACGCCTAAGCGAAGGCCTCGCCGGGGGAACAGAAGGCTTATTTGACACAGGCACCCCAGCCAATATCGATTTAAAAACCTTTACCGCACACACCGAGCTCACTACTGAACTCAATGCTTTTCAAACCCCTCAGGTCTTAACGATAGGGGCAGAGTGGGTAAACCAACGCCTACAAGACCAAGCCTCTAACCTAAAAGTCACAAACAACATTCAATCCCCAAGCGCTTACCAAAGCAAAAACCAAGCCAACATATACTCGATCTTTGCTGAAAACAATATGTACGTCACCGATAGCACTACCCTTATCCCTGGGCTACGGTTTGACTACCACAGCAAACATGGCAGTAGCTTTAGCCCCTCGCTTAACCTCTCGCAGCAAATTCATGATAACTGGACTGTTAAAGCCGGTATCGCTCGTGCCTACAAAGCGCCTAATCTCTACCAAAATAACGATGGCTACACACTCTATAGCCGAGGGCTCGGATGCGCTGGTGGCGGCTCTGGTGGTGGTTGCTTCTTAATGGGTAACTCCGACTTAAAAGCCGAGCACAGTATCAACAAAGAATTAGGCTTAGAATACGCCGCAGATAGTGGGCTGTTAGCCTCGTTGACCTACTTTCGCAACGATTACAAAAATAAAGTTGAAGCTGGCTCCACCACACTTTATCAGCATCAAAGCCAAATTGGCGCCAATACCGTCACTGCCGATGTTTACCAATGGCACAACGTGCCCAAGGCGGTCGTTCAAGGCTTAGAGGGAAACCTAAGTATCCCTTTTTATGACGACCAAGTTTGGTGGCGCACCAACTTTACCTATATGATCGAGTCCAAAAACAAACAAACGGGTGATTACCTCTCTGTGATCCCTAAATATACAATCAACAGCAGCCTAGACTGGCAAATCACACCAAAATGGTCAGTGTTAGGGCAGTTGACATGGTATGGCAAACAAACCCCGCAAAAATACGATTATCAAGGCAAGCCGGTAACCGGCTCCGCGGCGGACACGCTATCCCCATACGCCTTGGTAGGGCTTAGCACCAAATACATGATTAACAAGCGCTTTTCTGTTAGCGCTGGGGTAGATAACCTTTTTGATAAACGTCTTTTCCGCCGGGGGAATGCTTCTGGTGTGAATACCAACCCCGGCAACCCCAATATGCTTGCCGGCGCTGGCGCTCATACCTACAACGAGCCTGGCCGTAGCTTCTTTATCCAAGCACAAGCTCGCTTTTAAAGCATGAGTTAAAGCTGTTACGAGTAAGAAATTTCAATTCCACCATACAAAAAAACGCTCCAGAGGATTGCCCTGGAGCGTTTTATATGTCACCGATCAAAGACACTCAGACACGGCGCGCCATTGCCTCGCCCATAGTTATGGGGCGCCCAGGCTGCCAGTCCGGCTCGAACTCATAACCCACATCTGGATACACTAAAACTACCGTAGACCCCAATAAAAACTGCCCCATCTCGTCACCTTTTTCTAAATAGTAATCACCGTTATATTGCCATGTTTG
>JAAYRP010000181.1 GCA_012518715.1 Alcaligenaceae bacterium
AAGGCGAGCCGCATCGTGACTGCGTAAATGGAGCCCGTCAGCATAACCAACCCAATCCCAAGGATGAACACTATTTACTAAGCAGCGCGCTCCCCATTGGTGGCATAGATCCACCGTTTGCTGTAAGGCAGCTAAACAATCTGGGTCATTGGGATGTGTGCTCTCCCAAGCGGGCTCTCTGAATTGCACCAGTCGTACTCCCTGTTGGAGTGCCTGATGCAGCTTTTCTAGCCAGACCGATACGCCACTTTTTTGTCCGATATTGCTAAGTAAATAGTGTTTGGGTAAGCGTAACCAACGGAGAATCGGGAAGGTGGCAGGCAAAATAGGCCCTATCGTTAATGGAATGGGCTGATCGGGATGACACCAAGCTAACTGCTGATTTTCTTGTGGGGTGGGGGTGCCCTGCCACTCGGTAACTTGATAAAAGTTAAGCTCTACCGTGCTGCGCGGATAGTGATGGATATAGCGGATCCAAGGTAATAGGGTCGTTGCATGGATACCGATTTCCTCGTGGAGCTCGCGGATGAGCGCTTGGGGCACGCTTTCATTGGTTTCGATTTTACCGCCCGGCAGCTCCCACCAATGTGGCCAGGGTTTATCGGCAGGGCGACTGCCAAGTAGTACATGCCCCACTGGATCCAGAATAACGCCCACGGCAACCCGAACGTAGGGGGGATGGGGCTTAGTTGTCATGGCGTGCTACCCAGTCTCGTGCAAACTGTTGTGCAACCCGCCCGGAGCGAGAGCCGCGGTGTAAGGCCCATTGTAAGGCTTCGCGACGAGCTTCCTCGACACGCTCAGCAGGATAGCCCAGTGTTTTAAGCCAGTAATACACAATATCTAAATAATCGTCTTGTTTAAACTGATAAAACGATAACCAAATCCCAAAGCGTTCAGATAAAGAGACTTTTTCCTCTACGGCTTCGCCATAATGCAGTTCGCCCGTAGCAGGTGTAGTGGTCTGTAAGTTTTCCGCTGCGTATTCAGGCATAAGATGGCGCCGGTTTGAGGTCGCATAAATCAAAACATTATCACTGGGAGCGGCGACGGAGCCATCCAGTACAGATTTTAATGCTTTATAACCGCTTTCGCCGTCTTCAAAGGATAAGTCATCACTAAAAATAATAAAGCGTTCGGGGCGGTCAGCAATTAATTCAATGATATCTGGTAGGTCTCCCATGTCGTCTTTATCAATTTCAATCAAACGCAAACCTTGATCTGCAAATTGATTGAGCATAGCTTTGACTAAAGAGCTTTTGCCCGTGCCGCGGGCTCCTGTCATAAGGACATTATTGGCGGGTTTACCTGCTACGAATTGAGCGGTGTTGCGTGTAATGATATCTTTTTGTTGCTCAATATGTTGCAAATCCTCGGGGGCAATGGTGGCAATATGTTTTACGGCATCTAACCAGCCACGCGCACCCCGACGCCGCCAGATAAAGGCGTGGGCATCCCAATTAATAGCGGGTGGGGCTGGCGGCAAATAGGCTTCGAGCTGTTCAAGCACACGTTCGGCGCGTTGTAACAAATTGCTTAAGTCGTAATTCAACATATTCTCCATTTAGGCTAAAAGACGTATGATGCTGGCTGGACGTGGTTTTTTTGTCTTTGTGATTTTTATGCGGCGCTAAATTCGGCGTTATCGCCACAACACCGTATAATTATCCCTTTACTCTTGGATTTTTACCAAGGTTGGTATTTTTTTCGTTCGGAACGCGCTTTGAATCTCCCAAATCTAATGACCCCCATCGCAGATGACATGAAAGCCCTTGATGCGGTAATCCGCGGGCGTTTGAACTCAGAAGTCGTCCTTATTCGTACTATTGGGGAATATATTGTGGGCGCGGGTGGCAAAAGAATGCGCCCCGCTTTGTTATTGTTAATCGCCAACGCATTAGGCTACAAAGGCTCACATCATCATCTATTGGCGGGTGTGGTGGAGTTCATCCATACTGCCACGTTATTACATGATGATGTGGTTGATGAGTCCGACTTACGCCGAGGCCGTAGCACGGCTAATGCGGTGTTTGGTAATGCTGCCAGTGTGTTGGTGGGTGATTATTTATACTCTCGCTCTTTTGAGATGATGGTGGAAACGCAGTCAATGCGTGCTATGGCAGTGCTTTCTGAAGCCACTACTATCATTGCCGAGGGCGAGGTCTTACAGCTGTTAAACGTACACGATCCGGATGTGTCCGAAGAACGCTATATGCAGGTGGTGCGTTATAAAACCGCCAAGCTTTTCGAGGCCGCAGCACAAGTGGGGGCGATCTTATCTGCAGCCAGTCCCGAGCTTGAGTCTGCCGCTGCTGCGTATGGGCGTCATATTGGTACGGCCTTTCAGTTGATTGATGATGTTTTGGATTACAGTGGTGACGCGGAAGCGCTAGGAAAAAATGTGGGCGACGATCTGCGCGAGGGCAAGCCTACGCTTCCTTTAATTCGCGTGATGCAAGTCGGTACCCCAGCCGAACAACAGTTAATTAAATCCGCCATTGAAACCGGGGATGCGGATTTTGAGGCGGTGGCAGCCGCCATCGCGAATACCGATGCGGTTGACTATACCCGTCAAGCTGCTGATGCCGAGGCTGAGCTAGCTTTACAAGCCATACAGGTTTTTCCTGACAGTATTTATAAGCAAACATTGGTTGATTTTTGTACCGCTGCGGTGCAGCGCGACCATTAATCACTATGCAGCGGGTTTTTGGTATTGTTGGGCGCTCAGGTAGTGGTAAAACCACGCTGATTGAAGCCATGATGCCTTGGTTTAATGCCCAAGGTCTAGAGGTAGCTGTGATCAAGCACAGTCATCATCGCTTAGAATTTGAGCCTCCCCATAAAGATAGCGCTCGCTTCCGTAATGCCGGTGCACGCGAGGTCATTGTGGCCTCCCCCTATCATTACGCTTTGTTTCATAACTTAAATCAAAACGACGAGCCGTTATTGGTAGACTTAGTACAACGTTTGCAACCGGTTGATGTGGTTTTAGTAGAAGGATATCGGCAAGCAGATATTCCGCGCTTAGAGGTCTACCGTCCCTCGCGTGGCGAGGAACCGGTTTATCCACATACAGAGCAAGTGGTCGCCATTGCGACAGATACGCCATTGGCTATGACGGATCGTATCTGCTTAGATTTAAATCAACCTCAGGATGTTGCTGCTTTTATTTGGGAGCAGGTACGCGCTCGTTGCGCTTAGGGCTACCACGTCGCACAGAGGATAACCATGCTTATACAGCTTGATATGGCACAAACCGTAGCGTTGGCAGCGGTGTTTTTAGTGATAGGGAAACTTATCAAAAATCGAGTGCCTGTTTTATCGCGTTATTTTATTCCGAGTCCCATTATTGGTGGGCTGGTATTTGCGCTTATTGCTTTATATGGGCATCAGACGCAAAGCTTCTCGATCGAGCTGTATGACAACATGCGCGCTTTTTTGCTGATGGCCTTTTTTACAACCATTGGTTTTTCCGCCAGTTTTGAAATGCTGAAAAAGGGTGGGGTAGGCGTGGCCCTGTTTTTAGTGGCTGCGGTTCTACTGTTGACCTTGCAAAATATCATTGGTGCTGGTTTGGCTTATATCATGGGCGCGAGCCCTCTATTAGGGCTAGCCGCGGGGTCGATTTCTTTAACCGGTGGGCATGGTACATCGGCAGCATTTGGCCCCTTGTTGGAATCGTATGGGGTTACCGGTGCGCTACCTGCTGCGATTGCCGCCGCTACGTGGGGCTTGGTAGCAGGGTGTGTGATCGGGGGGCCCGTTGGCTCACGTCTCATGCGTAAACATGGTTTAAAAGGTCCTCGGCAGCGAGCCGCTGTGTCAATGCCAGCCCCTACTATGGGGGTGTTTGCTACTCAGGAAAATACTACCCCTCAAAAAGAACCACTTTTTGATTTGTCGATGTACTCTGTGCTGTTACTAGCCGTATGTATGGGGCTAGGTTCGATGCTCATCGAATGGCTACAAGCCAAAGGGGTGACGCTACCCGCGTATCTGGGGTCAATGCTGATTGCTGTGATCGTGCGCAATATTATTGACTGGCGTGGTTTTCGCTTTCCACAAGAGCAGTTAGATGCCATTGGGTCCGTATCATTGGGCTTTTTTTTGGTGATGGCTTTAATGTCGATGAAGCTGTGGGAGCTAGCAGATGTGGCAGGCCCACTTCTTGTGATCCTGATTGTGCAGACGGTGGTCATGTTTTTATTTGCATCTTATGTCACCTTTAGAATTATGGGTAAAGACTATGATGCTGCCGTCATGGCTGCGGGCCATTGTGGCTTTGGGATGGGCGCTACGCCCAACGCCATGGCAAATATGCAGTCGTTTACAGAGGTAAACGGCCCATCACCGAAAGCGTTTTTTGTTATCCCGCTTGTTGGTTCCTTGTTCATCGACTTTGTAAATGCCGTGATTATTACCGCCTTTGTTGGGGTGTTGAGCTAGCGATGTCATTTTAAAGTGATTTATTGATTTTGCTTAAAGCTTTAACAATTGTTTTTTTTTACACTTAAAATGCTCAGATAGCCCGTTATAACTAACCGTTTTATTTGAGTGGGTTTACATATCTAGGTTGATCGACTGGTGGTGACAAAAACCCAGTATTATGTAAGTAAAATTTAGCAGTGTTTTTCTTCTGTTACTGTGGTGACGTTGCCGTTTATTTTTCTCCTCTTCTTTAAAACAATATGTTTAATCGCTTTAGCTTAACCCGTCGCTTTTGGACTACCGTAGGGGTCTATTGGATAGTATTTGCCATTGCTATGTCTATTGGAATCACTGGTCTAATGCAGGCTCGTGACAGCTTACACAATATCCATGAAGATCGTATGCATACCGTAGATTTACTCAATCACATGGTGACCAACTTCTACGATACGCGCTTAAGTGTGTTGTTAGCATTTCAGCATGATCCTGAAAGCTCGCTTGTCTCATTGCACGATCACCCGATTTCTATGCATCTAAACGATGTGCGCAACAATATGAAAACCAATGGGCAATCGCGTCAGTTATTGCAAGCACGACAGGTATCAGAGCAAGAGGCTAAGCTTTTAGCCGATGCTTTTGCTGCACAGGGCCGCTGGCGCCAAAAGCTAGAGCAAACATTAAAAAGTATCGAGGCAGGGGATTTTAGTCCTAGCACGATGCAAAATTTTTTGTTGGCAGGTCGAAATGAAGGTGGGCAAGTTTTAGCAGCATTAAACGCAGCCATACAGTTCCAGTCAGATCAAGCCGATCAAGAAGCCATGTTAGCCGATCAGCGTTACCGTCGCGCCCAGCTGTTCTTTACGCTGATTGTGCTCTTGGGCGCATTACCGGTGACCTGGTTTATGTTGTTAACCTTGCGTCGTATGTCACGGGGCTTTCAAGAGGCCAATGCAACGGCCCAAGCTATTGCTAAAGGGGATTTAACCCGCCAGATCCACCCCGATGGGAATGATGAAATTACGGAGCTCTTGACCCAGATACGTGCTATGCAACAAAACCTGCGTCAGCTGATCGCACGCATTAACCGCAGCGCTAGCACTATTGTCGATGTGGCAAACCGTGTTGCTGATGGTTCTATTTTGTTGTCTGATCGAACTGACCAGCAGGCGGCCTCTCTAGAGGAAACTTCAGCCGCCACTGAGGAATTAAATAGTACGGTACAGCAAAACGCAGCGAATGCCCGCGAAGCAGAGAGCATGGCTGATGAGGCCGCTTTGGTCTCCCGTCGTGGTGGGGATGCAGTGCATAATGTGGTGAAAACCATGGATGAGATCAGCGATGCCTCACAAAAGATCTCGGATATTGTTGGCATTATTGACAGCATTGCCTTCCAGACCAATATTTTGGCGTTGAATGCGGCGGTTGAGGCTGCTCGTGCTGGGGAACAAGGGCGTGGTTTTGCGGTGGTGGCCTCCGAAGTCCGTGCCTTGGCACAGCGTTCTGCGGCAGCGGCTAACGAGGTCAAAGAGCTAGTGAATAACTCGGTCGAGGTCGTGACCAGTGGCAGCGGTCAGGTAGCCGAGGCCGGTACAACCATGAATGACATCGTCAACAATAATGAACGGATGATGGTATTGATTCGTGAGATTGCGGCGGCGAGTCAAGAGCAATCCATTGGCCTGAATCAAATCAATCAAGCCATTGCTTTGATGGATGATATGACCCATCAAAACGTAACGTTGGTGGAGCAAACGACGAGTGCGTCGGGGACTTTGCGCTCGCAGGCCGATGAGCTGGTCAACTATGTGTCAGCGTTTCAGTTGGGCGATACCGTCGATGTGGAGGCTCAGGCCGCGTATGAGTCAAGCGAGGAAACCACGGCGTTACCGTCGCAAACTCCGCGTTTGCACTAATGCCCAATCAAAACCCCAGTGTAAAACTGGGGTTTTTTGTGGTTAGCAGTCAAAAACCTTGCCGGGGTTTAGGATCTGATGGGGGTCTAAAGCTTGCTTTAGGGTACGCATCAGAGCCAGCTCGGCGGGGGTACGGCTGTAGGTAAGCCAGGGCTTTTTGTGTAAACCAATCCCATGTTCCGCAGAGA
>JAAYRP010000182.1 GCA_012518715.1 Alcaligenaceae bacterium
AATTGCGCTGCTCAAAGGTCTCCATGCTGGCGTAGGCATAAGGGATAGTGACCGGATGACGCAGCTTTTCGCGTAAATCGCGTAGACGACGGCGGGCTTTGGTGTAGCTTTCGGGTTCATTTGGGTCCGCGTACACAATTAAGTACGTGCGTCCAGCTAAATTATCCACGATGACGAGCTCGTCGATATGCATCAGCATGATATCGGGCGTACCCGTTTGACCGTCGGGAAAGGGCTTGGTGTTGACCCCTAAAGAAGGCTCGATGTGGCGGACAGTATCATAGCCAAAATAGCCTGCTAGCCCACCACAAAAACGTGGCATTCCTGGACGTAAGGCCACCTTAAAGCGTTGTTGATATTGTTCAATAAAATCGAGGGGGTTGCCTTCCACCGTTTCTACTACCTGACCAGCGTGAAGGACTTCGGTGGTGGTGCCGGTGGCACGAATCACGGTTTTAGCGGGAAGCCCGATAAAAGAGTAACGCCCGAATTGCTCTCCTCCAATTACTGACTCCATCAAGCAACTATTGGCACCATGTTCACTACTGTTATGAGCGAGTTTTAGGTAAATAGAAAGTGGGGTGTCTAAGTCGGCATAGGTTTCAATAATTAAGGGAATGCGGTTAAAACCTTGGGCAGCGAGTGCTTTAAATTCGATTTCTGTCATAGCTAAGGCCTACTGAAGTGGTTAAATGTTACCAAGAGCCGAGCTATGCATACAAAAAAGCCCGGCTCTAAACGAGTTCCGGGCTTTTTGGGGCGCGTGTTGTGCAAAAGTACCGCTATTAGTGCATGATCAACACGGGCGAGAATACAGCTGACCCGGAACCCAAACGCCACCAGCGCCAATAGGCGCCATAGATGGAGTAAGAATTACGGTTCAGTTGCATAGGTATTAATGTCCTTTAGGTTGAGCCGCCCATTGAGCAGCTTCACTGATATTGGAAACTATACCATCACAATCGAGATTTTGCACACTTTCGCCCTCGTTATAGCCGTAGGGCACGATCAGTACATCAATGCCAGCCTCACGTGCGGCGATGCTGTCATTGCTGGAATCCCCAATAACTAAGGCCTCTGCGGGAGTTACGCCGAGTTTTTCGCACGCATAAAGGAAAGGCATAGGATGTGGTTTTTTTTCTTCACATGTGTTGCCACCAACCAGACAGGTAAAGTAATGATCAATACCCACATGTTGAATTAAAGCTGGGACAAACTCGATAGGCTTATTGGTCACGATGGCAAGCTGGCAACCCGCTGCTTGAAAAGCGTCCAGCCCCTCTTTTACACCATCAAATAAGGTAGAGCTTGGCTGTTGGAGTTGAAGATCATAGTGCTTAGCAAACAGCTCTCGGCCTTTTTGGTAGTCTTCGGGAGCAGGGGCGGGTGCGTCGGTCAGTTCATTTAACGCTAGCCAGATTAAATGATCCATTCCTTTGCCCAAAAAAGTACTGATTTTTTGAGGGCTGAGTGTAGGGTGCCCCATTTCTTCGAGCATGTGATTGACGGCTTGGGCAATATCAGGGATAGAGTCAACTAATGTGCCATCTAAATCAAATAGCACAGCACGATAACGCATG
>JAAYRP010000183.1 GCA_012518715.1 Alcaligenaceae bacterium
ATGCCTTGTGCCTGCGTACCGGCCCTAAATGTAATATTAAGGTCTTCGACTGGACCAGCGCACAACACATGTGAAGTTGCATGCAGCGGAGTCTGATCGTAGGGCGTATCAAAAGGCAAGATATTGATCAGTGGCCCATGTAGGCGGCGCATTTCACCGAGCAGACCTAAGTCTCGGCGTAATTGCTCACTGCGATAGCGGCCATGACGACGTGTGTGCATCAGCGCTCCCATGCCTTGGTGTAAAAAGTCGGGAACAGATAATTGTTCGTCAATTTGTAGCGGCAAAGGGGCTACATTCATTACGGTGGCGATAGCAAGCGCGCTTTGGTTACCCATGCGTCCCATGTAGGGGACCCCAAAGACCGAATCGTATTGACCCGTATGGCGTGCAATATATACAGCGCTAAGCAGAGTTAGCACGTCTGGCCATGGGTATTGGTGGGTAGCACAAAACTGGAGCAGTTTTTGGCTCCATTGAGTGCTGACTGGTTGATGATGAGCTAAAAACGTAGGCGCACTCAGTGCGGTAGTGGATGCTAAGCTCGCTACATCCAGATCAGGCTGAAGCTGTTCTAACCAAAAATTACGATCTTTTTGATATTTTGGGCTGTGTAAATAGCGTTGATCATCGGCTAAAACGTCATGGATAGAGCTCAGGGGGGCGGGGCAGGGTTTATCTTCGGTGAGCGCTAAGTAATGTTGTAGGATGCGTGTTTCCAGTAGGTTCATGGCATAGCCGTCGGCGGCTAAGTGATGAACACGCATATAAAAAATAAAATGATGGGTGTTGAGTACAAACAAAATAAAGCGTGCGGCGCTGTCGTAACGCAAATCAAGCGCTTGTTGCTGGTCTGCACGCATGTGGGCTAAAGCCTCTTCGGCGGTAGAGCAAGCGGTATGGACCTCTAAGACCGGTTGGGGACCATCAAAACATTGTTGGGCCATGTCATCTTGAATGCAAAGGCGTAAGCGCAATACATCCGCTTGTTCTAGGACGCGGTTGACGGCTTGTGTGAATAACGAGACGTCTAAGGGTGATTGAATATCGGCATAGTGCGCGGTATTAAAAATCGGATTGCTCGGATCAAGGTGCTGGGCGTACCAAAGGCCTTGCTGAGCAGAACTAAGAGCAAAACAAGAAGACATACACTGACAACGATTTAAATGTGATGACGATTGATGACATCCCACCAGTGAGCCAAGGTGGGTTCGGCGGCCATATCGGCAAACTCAATTTGAGCGCCGGCTTTGCGCCAACGAGCGGCTAGGCTCATAGCACGCATTGAATCGAGCCCCCATTCCATCAGGTTATCGTCATCGAGAATTTCGGTTGGATCTTCGTGGAGCATGGCAGCCACATCGGCGCGCAGGGTTTCTATAGTGATAGGTAATACAGTGTGTTGATCAGTCATGGTGATTTTGTAACAGTTGGCTAAGTTGGGCACGTAGTTGTTTGCGGCTAATTTTTCCCGCCGCAGTAATATCGAATTTATCTACAAAAATGACTTGGTCCGGAACTTTAAAATCAGCAAGACCACGTTGACGAATCCAGCGTTTGATATCGAGGGCACGTGGTTTAGCGTGGTCGCTTTTTGGGATAATAAAAGCACAGCTACGCTCGCCCAGGTAGTCATCAGGCACAGAAACAACGGCCGCATCAAAAACAGCCGGATGAGCTAATAAATGGTCTTCGATTTCTTCGGCAGAGATTTTCTCCCCAGCGCGATTGATATGGTCATTGGCACGCCCTTGGACAATTAAATATCCTTGCTCGGTAAGCTGCACAATATCGCCGGTACGATAAAAACCATCGGCAGTAAAGGAGCGTGCATTTGCGCTTGGGTTGTTGTGATAAGCCCGAATGGTATAGGGCCCGCGCGTAAGCAAATGGCCAGCTTGTCCAGGAGCAACAGGCTGATCGTTGTCATCCACAATACGAATTTCATCATCTGGGCTAATGGGGCGACCCTGAGTATGAGTAACCAGATACGCATCATCGTGTAAGCGGGTGTAGTTCACTAGCCCCTCTGCCATCCCAAAAACCTGTTGTAGTTGCACACCCAGCGTAGGGGTGACGCGTTTTGCGACCTCGGGGATGAGTTTTGCTCCCCCAACCTGTATGGTTTGCAGCGATGAGATGTCATAGCGGCTATGGGGGGCGTATTCAAGCCACATCAATAATAGTGGTGGTACCAAGCTAGTAAAACTGACCCGGTGTTTTTCAATCAGGGCAAAGCAGGCCTCGGGTTCGGGGGTTGAGCTAAGCACCACACAACCTCCTGCATATAACGTACCTAAAAACCCCGGTGAGCTCATCGGAAAATTATGTGCAATAGGCAAAGCAGCTAAAAATCGGGATTGGGCGTTAACACCACAAATGCGTGCGCTTTCACGCAGGGTGTAGATGTAGTCATTGTGAGTGCGTGGGATAAGCTTGGATAAGCCTGTGCTACCGCCAGAAATCTGCAAAAAGGCGACATCGGTCGCACGCGAGACATTATCGGGGACGGTGATACCTTGACCTTGGTGCATGAGCTGCTCTAACGATATAAAAGGGCCGGCCTCGCCAACGAGAATGACATGTTGTAATTGAGGGCAGCGGCTTTGCAGCGTTTGAGCCTGTTGTACGTAATCAAACCCATCAAAATGATCCACGCCGATATAGGCGTCGGCAGGGGCTTGATCAGCAAAATGCGCGAGTTCAGTGATGCGGTGAGCGGGCAGAGCATAAATAGGAATCATGCCGGCCCGAAATAAGCCAAAAACTACACTGATGAATTCAGGGATGTTGGGCAGCTGCACCAAAACCCGTGCGCCTTGTTTGAGCCCAAGCTGCTGTAATCCAGCAGCGATTAGAGAAGCCTTTTGATTTAGCTGAGCATAGTTCCATTGTTCTTGCAGGCCAATCACCGCCAGCTGGTCGGCATAGTCTTGTGCTCGTTGTGCTAATAGATCCCCAAAGCACTGACCTTCCCAGTATCCGGCTTGGGTGTACTTTTGAACGAACTCAGTAGGCCAAATTTGTTGAAGTGGAATGTGACTGGTCATGATAATGAGAATGATTATTAATTATATTAGTGTATCACTTTAGGCAGAGAAAAAGTCAACACCTCCCATCCTTGTGGAGATAAGTCTGGTAGAGGTAAAGGCGATGCCACGCAGCTCATAAGTCCCGTAACGGGTAAAGCACACTGAGCATAAAAATTTTGATTGGCTAGTTCTGCTTGAAAAGTCCAATCCTGATGGTTATGTAAATGCAGTTGCAGTGGGTTGGTAAGAAAACCCGTTCCATGGGCTTTGAGTATGGCTTCTTTGGCACACCAATAAGCATAAAAGTCAGTAGCGCTTTGGACATGAGGGCGCTCATGCGTAGTCAGCACTACATCGAGTAAAGCTGGGTCGATGGTGGGCGCGATATGCTCAATATCTACCCCAATAACCGTTGAGCTGAACGCCACAGCAGTGTATTGCTGACTATGACTAATAGAAAAAAAACAGTGGTCGTGATTTTTGACCAAGGGTTTTTGGTAAGGGTTGTAGGCGAGCTCGATATCGAGTGGAGAGCAATGCAATTGTACAGCCAGCTGTTGGCGCACAACGGCGCGCCCAATGATATAGCGTTGTTGTAGCGCTAAAGAGCGTAAACGTTGGGCGTGCTTAAATTCGCTTTCATGTAAATAGGGCATAAAGGCGGACATAGCGGGGGCTTGTTGACGATCCAAGAGCAACCAGTAGTTCATGCCATGAACTCCGTGAGCGCAAACTCGGTGGCTAAGCCTAGCATGGCGCCATGATCGGCCTCGGGATAGAGCCGCAATTGTTGCTTAAGCTGACTTGAGCGAGGTAAATGTTGTAAAAAGGCTTGTAAAAAACCCAATGTGGGGATGCCCGCAGGGCGCGGGGCGTCAGGGGTGGCGGGTTTAGGGCGCCACTGTTCTTGTTCACCAATAAGCAGATCCAGCTGAAGGCGTGTGCTGAGCGGTGGGAGGCGTGAGGCGTGTTGTTGCATAAACGGGTGATACCACCAAAGCGAAGGGCTTGCGGAAATATAGTGTTGGAATAGCTCTGGTTGTTGCAATAACGCCCATAGCACAAAGAGCCCCCCATAAGAATGCCCAAATAAGCCTAGGCGTTGTGGGTGAATCGCCGCATGTTGGTTGAGAAGAGGCAAAAGTCGTGTTTGGATAGTGTGTAATAAGGCCGGCGCACCCCCCGCTAACCAGTTGGGCACACGTGGGTCGACGGCAGGGTGGGGAGCAGGTGGAATCGGTGTGTACTCAAAAGAGCGACGTTGGCGCGCCTCGGGGCGTGCTAGTCCAAACCCTAACGTAGCAATTGCATAGTTAAGTGGGCGGGGCTGACGCTGTAAAAACTGCTGCACATGGTTATGGACCCAATCACCATCCAGTAAGAGCAACAAAGGCACGGCGTGCTGGGAGGGTGGGGTCCATAGGTGAATATGGTAGGGTTGTGCCAATAGTTCGGTATGGGGAGCCGTGGCTACATAAGGAGTAGGCAGTTGAAAAAACTGGTGTTGCATCATAATCCGGACGCGGGTAAGTCCACAATATAGGTGCCTTGCATGGGCACGGTTAGAAAATGCTGATTGACATAATCTAAGGTTTGTTGGGCAGACAGGCCTTGCATACGTTGTGGGTGAATCCAGCTGGCTAAGGCTTGGATAAAAATCATATGCAAAGGGGAATCATTAAACGCGTGCCAAATTCCGTGTGCATTGTGTTGTTGTACCGCACGCAGATGCTGGAGTTTATTGCTCTGGATAACACGTTGTAAGCTCTTTTGCGCTTGTTCGGGCTCAATGGCCGTGCCGATCAGTAATCCACCGGCTTGTTCTCGTCGTTTTGCTCCCGTTCCGGTGGCTACATATACATGGGGGTTGCGCGCGTTAATAAACTCGTAATTAAGTTTACCTGTCGGGGTTTTAAGCACATCGACGCCAATATTATGACCGCCGGCATAGCGCACCATATCGTTAAATGTGCCGGTGCCCGGTGAGTTACAACAATCGGTACTGCCAGCGTGTGCGTGGATAAAAACAGGGGGGCGCTCTTGCTCATCCAGATCTTGGAGCCGATGTTGTACCGCTTGCATTTGTTCTTGATAAAAATCGATAAAAGCTTGAGTGCGTTCCGTTGCGCCGATGGCTGCCCCCAAAGCCTTTAGGCTGGGTACGGTGTTTTGTAATGGATCCATAAAAAAGTCCACGATGAGTACAGGCACGCCAGCGGCCTCAAAGCGGCGAATGAGTGCTGATTCGTTGGGATCCTGATTCGGTAAAAGTCCCGCAAAGCGAGCGGTCAATACAACCAGATCGGGACGAAGGGCAAGACTTTGTTCCACAGAGAAGCTTTCAGCGGTATGACGCCCTACGGTAGGGATGTCGCGAATGGCAGGAAACTGCTTCTGATATTGCTCGTATTCGTTGACAAACGCGGTTTTAAACTCATCCGACCAGCCTGCAATCAAGCTCACTGGGTCTGGATGCAATAAGGCTAACACAGGCATGTGACGTGCCTGAGTCAAGATAATACGTTTGGCAGGCTGGGCAAGCGTGACCTCGCGCCCTGTATTATCCGTAACGGTAATGGGTGCGGCGTGGGCTTGCCAAGCAAACAGGAGCCCATAAAAAAACAAGAAAAAACGTTTCATGTGTTTACCTCGGCATTGGTGCTGAGACCATCAATAAAAACATGGAGCTGTTGGCGGCTGCAGGCTTCGATACGTGCGCGAACCCCATAAGCCGTAGCCAAATGCTCAGCGTGG
>JAAYRP010000184.1 GCA_012518715.1 Alcaligenaceae bacterium
ACATCAATAAAAAAGTGAATCAGCCATTCGGGTTGCCACCACATCACCGCTGCCGCAATGGCCATAAAGCCTACCCCTAGAGTGTAAGCCACCCAGCCTGCTTGTACGGCATCTTTTGGGTGAGCGCGCCCCATTGCTAAACCCACACGAATAGTAGCTACTTGTCCAAACCCTAAGGGGATCATATATGTAACGGAGCTAATTTGCATGGCAATGGCATGGGCAGCAAGCGAGGTGTCACCAATGCGCCCCATCATCAAGACGGCAGCGTAAAATACCAATGTTTCTAGCGTAAAAGTAATGGCAATAGGAATTCCTAGCTTCCACATGTTAAGCAGACGAGTTAAATTCCATTGCCAGAAATGCATAAAAATTTGATAGCGATGGAACAGAGGGTGCTTAAATACTAATACCAGCATGCCAACAAACATCAGGATATTGGTCAGGGTGGTTGCTAGGCCAGCGCCCGCAATGCCTAATGTAGGCATTCCCCAGTTTCCAAAAATAAATAGCCACGCAAAAAACGCATTGGCAAAAATACCACCTATTGCAATAATCAGCGTCCATATTGGCTTTTCTAAAGCAGCAAAAAAGGAGCGTATTACGATATAACCTAAATAAGGGAATAACGACCATTGCACCATGCGTACATATTGGATCGCTTTTTCAATCGTATCTGGATTCTGGCCTAGCGCTGTCCAAAGCGTATCGGCATGCCAAAGAGCGAGCCAAAAAGGGATACAAATTAATGCTGCTGTCAAAAAGCCATGGCGAATAATTTGTTGTACTTCGCGCACATTACTGCGTTTTTTACCAATGGTGGTAGCCAGCATGGGGATGGTGGCAGAAACCAAGCCCAAACTAAAAATCATAAAGGCATGGTATAGACTTGCTGATAGAGAGCCTGCCGCAAGTTCTGTTTTACCTAGACGCCCAATAAAAATTAAATTTGTTGTTAATAGAGCAACTTGGGCTAAGTTGGTTAAAATAAGAGGCGATCCTAACTGAATGGATGCTTTTAGCTCTTGAAAATAACGAATGCTAGGGGCGGTTTGGTTCATCTTTATGCACACCGTTTTTTATTATCTGATGGATTCATAGTACCTTGTTTGGGCTGTAAATGGGTTGCCAACGTATGACATCTCCGCGTTTTCAGCGGCCTTATTTGGCTTGGCTTTTAATGCTGGCGGTGTTGTTGCGCGCGTTGATTCCTGCTGGCTATATGCCGAATACGGCTCAAAATAGTCAAGGACCAGCGATTACGATGTGCGTGGTGGGTTTGTCTGGGCCTACTATTGTGTATTTGGATCTGGATCCTCAGGGCTCACACCACCCCCACACCGATCATCGCCTTTTAGACTGTCACTTGGGTTCACTTTTGAGCTTCATCGGGCTAGACGCTAATACGCCCACATTGGCGTTGGGCCTAGTAATACTCCCTTTGCTACAGCGGCTGGCTTATCCCTCTGCGCCGCGCCGTAGTGGCTTTTTAGGGGCGCCATTGGGCGCACGAGGTCCTCCCGCTTTCTCCTAATTACAAGTTTTTTTAATTCAATTGTTATTAGGATGAAATTATGCGTCGTATGACTTTAGCTACATGTTTTGGTTTAGCCGCTGTTACGTTTTCGGTACAGGCTCATGATCATCACGCCCACCATGATCACCATGGGCATCACATGACGGATTATTCCGCACAGTTTGCTGCGGCAACGTTAACAGACCAAGTGCGAGTTGAGCAGTGCTGGGTACGTTTGTTACCCGCTCATATTCCGTCAGCAGGGTATTTTATTTTGCACAATGATACCGATCAGCCAATCGAGGTCTTAGCCGCCGCCACGCCTAGTTACGATGATGTGATGTTACACGAAACCATCGAAGAGGATGGCATGGCAAAAATGGTCATGGCCGATACGATTCAGATCCCCGCAAAGGGCACCCTAACGTTTAAACCCGGTGGCCTGCATGCGATGTTCGAGCAACCTACAGGAGCTCTTAAAGTGGGTGATACCATGCCCATGGAATTGCTTTTAGCTAATGAGCAAAAAGTCAGTGTTGATTGTAAAGTCAACCCCGCCAATGCCCGTAGCTACAACTAAGTTAATTGCATAAATCGTAATAAAGCGCGATTAAATGCTTTGGGATTGGCTAAGTTCATGCCATGAGACGCTTTATCAATGACAACATGTTGTGCTTGAGCCAGCCGCTTTACTAAAGCGGCTGTGCTTTTTTGATAGCGTGTAGGGCTTAATTCCCCGCTGATTAATAGCACGGGCAGGTCATATAACAAATCTATCTGTGCAGCTGAAATCACAGGAAGCGCTTCTCGGCTTTGGGCAATTAAGGTATGGGCGTTATCCTCGACCATGGTTTTAAACCAGCCTACCATCTGACGCCATGTGTTGGCCCCGCTTACCGCGTCAATAAATTGATTTAGTGCGATTTCATCTTGGCCTTGAGTCAGGAGTTCAGCCGCTTGGGCTAAGGCTGGCAACGCTGGTGTCGGGGCGTCGATGATAAATGCCGGATCGGCTAAGATCAGACCCGTTAGCTCATGGTGCTGTAGGGCGTATTGTAGGGCAACTTGAGCCCCACGAGAGTGCCCGAGCACATAGAGGTTTTGCTTGGGTTGTCGTAATTGGCTTACAACATCTGCTACGGCATCCACATGATTTTGCAGCGTAAAGTCATAGGCGGCAGTACTTGGGTCATGTGGCCAATAACCGGGCAGGCTTAGGGAAACTACTTGGCAGCTTGAATACAGTTTTTGTACTTGCCAGCGCCAATAGCGTAGATCACATAAAGAACCATGAATAAGAATCAGCAGGTCGCCTGCACCCTGTGTTACAAAAGGGATGGCGCTACGGCTCAGTCGAGGCGTAGCGCTTTGTATAGGCAGCTGTAATAAGGGGTCAAACACGTTTACTGTAAAAGCTGTAGACGGCTGCGTGCCGTATCGGCGGCTGGGGAGTCAGGGTATTCGGAGGCAATACGCTGTAGTGTTTTTTGAGCAGATGCTAAGTCGTTCATTTCGACTTGGCTAGAGGCAATCACCATGAGCGCATCGGGAGCACGTGGACTCTTTGGGCTGCTACTAATAAAAGCCTGTAGTTTTTGGATGGCAGCAGAAAAGCGTTTAGAGGCATAAAGACTGCTACCCTCGTAGAAGCGCGCCTCATCGATTTGTAAGCTGTTAGGATAAGCATCCACAAAAGCGCCAAAGCCACTTGCGGCTTCTTGATATTGGCCGTTTCGATATAGATCCATGGCGGCTTCATACACAGCTAGCTCTTGGGGGTCACTGATTAAGCTTTGACTTGCGGGTTGCTGCTCTTGGGCAGTTTGCCAGCCAAGTGTTTCTACCTTACCACGCAGCTGAGCGATTTCTTGCCGCATCATTTCGATTTGGTCGGCTAAAAGTAAGCGCGCCTGTTGGTTTTGTTCGTTCATTTGTCGGATTTGCTGGCGTAGCTCTAGGATGGCGCGACGCGCTTCGTCATCCGCAAAAGCATACGAGGGCAAGGCCGTACCAGAAAGAAGTAAAGCACCTGTTATCACAGCCAAATGGCGGCGCCAAATTGGAGTTA
The DNA here is from genome assembly GCA_012518715.1 of Alcaligenaceae bacterium. Lineage (GTDB taxonomy): Bacteria > Pseudomonadota > Gammaproteobacteria > Burkholderiales > Burkholderiaceae_B > Paenalcaligenes > Paenalcaligenes hermetiae. Next base: position 3,585 of record JAAYRP010000184.1, read on the forward strand.
ATACGCTCATAATTAATCCTCATAGAAAAACGCCGTAGCGGGGTGAGCGCTACGGCGTCAATGTATCATACTTCAGCGAGATTAGCGCTGGTAGTTGATATCAGCACGACGGTTCTCGGCGTAGTCCGCTTCAGTGTTACCGAGCGCTTTTGGACGCTCTTTACCAAAGCTGATGGCTTCGATTTGACCCGCATTGACGCCCATTAAGGTCATCATGCGCGCCACCGCTTCGGAGCGGCGTTGGCCAAGTGCTAAGTTATACTCTGCACCACCTCGTGCGTCAGCGTGACCTTCAACACGGATAGTTTGTTGTGGCTGGTTACGTAAGTAGTTAGAGTGCATCTCTACGACATTACGATATTGATCCGCTACAACATAGCTATCAAAGTCAAAATAGACCGAACGCTGCTGGGCTAGAGGGCTTTGGGGATTGAATGGATCCATAATAGCACCAGTGCTAGGATCGGTCATTCCACCTGTGCCGGTACCTGCGCCTGAAGCAGACTCGTCTAGTGGTACAGAACTACATGCGGCTAAAACAAAAGCCAAAGAGGCAAGAGATAAGCCTTTAAAAATGCGCGAGCTCATTAGCGTTCCTTTAAAAAAGAGTCACACAGAAATTAATCAGTAAAAGGACCCCAAGTCGGTTCACGAACTTTGCCGTTCAGCGAGGACAGGGTTTGACGGACACGTCCGTCGACGGAGGTCACCGCAAGCACGCTGCGCCCACCTTGTACAGAACTATATAGTATTTGCATTCCGTTGGGTGCAAAGCTGGGTGATTGGTCATCTGGCCCCGTGGTCAACAATTGCTCGTTTCCTGTGTGCATGTCTTGGAGAGCGACGCGGAATGCGCCGTTTCTACGTGTAACATAGACAAGACTATTACCATCGGGAGCGACCTCTGGTGAGATATTGTAACTTCCGTTAAAAGTTATACGGCGAGCTTCACCACCATTTAGGCCAACTTGATAGATTTGGGGGTTGCCTCCACGATCGCTGGTGAAAACCAAAGAGCCACCGTCCGGCGTGTAGGAGGGCTCGGTATCAATCAGAGGAGAGCGCATCACACGACGTAATCCAGAACCATCCGCATTGATGGTGTAGATTTGTGAGATACCATCTCGTGAAAGCACCACGGCTAGTTGGTTTCCGCTAGGTGCCCAAGTAGGGGCGCTATTATTACCTTTAAAGTTAGCAATGGGTTCACGCTTACCGGTTGCAAGGGTTTGCACATAGACGACAGGCTTGTCAGATTCAAAGCTAACGTAGGCAAGTTTAGAGCCATCAGGGGACCATGCCGGCGAAATAATGGAACTCTTAGAGCGTAGCATTACTTGCGGATTTTGGCCGTCAGCATCTGCAATTTGTAACTCATACGTGTCGCCAGTTTGCAACACATAAGCAATTCTTGTGGAAAAAACGCCACGTATACCCGTTATTTTTTCGTAAATACGGTCTGCAATACGATGTGACATCCGGCGTAATTCTTTTTCGTTACCAGCAAAAGCAATACCGTCAAGCTCGACGCGATTGACAGCATCGACCAGACGATAAGTGATTTGGTACTGACCGCCGGTCTGTGCGACTGAGCCATAGGCAACATAGTCTGCACCACGATTACGCCAGTTATCATGGTCAATTTGGCTTTCGGCTGTCAGATTGGCACCAGTTGCATTGATTAATTGGAACTGGCCAGAGCGGCTGAGGTCAGCACGAATAATTTCACCAATAGGTTGTGCGGCGGGTGTATTAGCAAAGTCAGCCACCGCAATAGGGTATTGGGTGGCTCCTACACCTGAGATATCTACACGTAATTGGGCTTGTACGGTTTGGCTGCATAGCATGATAGCTGTGGCAAATGCCGCCGCGACAACGCCAGCACCACGTTTTGCCCGCTGAGTGGTTGCCTCCGAGGCACTTAGAATTACGGTCATTCTGACGATCTCCTGGTTATTCATACATTCGGTACTCGCCATCAATATAAGATGGGTAGCGACCACTGTTTGGTTTGGGGAAAGGAGAGCATTTGGCTATCCCTTTTTGTACCGCATCATCAAAGAGTGGAATACCTGAGGAGCGAGTGATACGCACATTACGTACTGTGCCATCAGGATTTAAATCTACACGATATTGTAATGCAGGGTTGTTACTTCCGTTGCGAGGCGGTGTGTTGTACACCACACGCGGGCGCACACATGCACGTACTTTAGCGCCGTAGCCATCATTACCCCCACTGCCGCCAGCCTGATTACGGTTAGCTGTGCCGCCAGGTGCGCCAGCCACTTCTTTGCCAGCCCCTAACATGGCAGCGCGGAAGGCTTCTTCTTTCGCTTTTTTCTCAGCGGCGGCTTTGGCTTTACGTTCTGCTTCAGCCTTTGCCTTGCGCTCGGCCTCTTCTTTGGCTTTACGTTCTGCCTCAGCCTTAGCCTTGCGTTCAGCTTCTTCTTTGGCTTTACGTTCTGCTTCAGCCTTAGCCTTGCGTTCAGCTTCTTCTTTGGCTTTACGCTCTGCTTCAGCCTTGGCCTTGCGCTCGGCCTCTTCTTTGGCTTTACGCTCTGCTTCAGCCTTTGCCTTGCGCTCAGCTTCCTCT
>JAAYRP010000185.1 GCA_012518715.1 Alcaligenaceae bacterium
AGCTTGTTCTTCGTCGATTTGAATTGAGGGATCGTCTAAAGAGGGCTGCTGAGGATCATTGATTTGTGCCTTGGCTTTATCCAGCGGAGAGGGGTCGTGTGCGGGTAGGTTGGTTTCAGTAGGAGCAGGGGCTGCTTGTACCGCTGCTTTTTTTGCTTTGCTGACTTTGCTCGTTGCTTTTTTGGCGGCTTTTTTCACGGGTTTGTCACTATGGCTTTGTTGCTCGGGTGCATAATGGGTGACATCAAAGCTGCCGGTGACGATGCCGACACGGCGTAATACCCCAAACGCTTGCGCGGGGTTTTTGAACATGCGGGGTGAGCGACTGCGAGCCGTGACAAGAACAGCATGCTGGCCGGTACGAAGCTGGATTTGGATGAAAAAACCATTACCTTGGCCCTTTAGCGACACACCTGCTACGCCACCCGCCTGAGTTGCAGCGCGCAGTTGTTGTAAGGTAAAGCAGTGTGTGGTTTGGGTAATATGTGTGGTCATGCTCAGTGGAGCCTACATCAATAATGGAAGAATAAAATGCTCGGTGAGCGGAGCCAAAGGGAGCAAGTGGGCTTGACGTGGATCTTCCCAGCGTGCTTCTTCGATTTCCGCTGCAATATGAATAGAATTATGCCATGTTAACTGATAAATATGGGCATGTACGGTGTGATTTGGCTCATTGGCAGCGGGAGCATGAAATTCGCCATGATAAATTATCTGTTGTGGGTCTGGTTGGATTTGTAACTCTTCGTCTAGTTCTCGTAATAATGCTTGCAATGGCGTTTCCCCGGCTTCGATTTTGCCACCTGCTTGCATAAAACGTTGGGTGTTCTTTTTGCGAACGAGTAGCATTTTTTGATCAGCATTCGTAATGATGGCCGCGGCAATGTGAATATGAGACATGATGAATCGTTAGTATAAAGCTTTAGCATAACATTCTTTGCTGAAAGCCTTTGTAATGAGCGATATAATAGATCTATTATTTTTACATTGTGTATTTGGACTCATTATGACGACGACTATTCTAGAAAATATTCCAGTCAACCAAAAGGTTGGTATTGCTTTTTCTGGTGGCTTGGACACCAGTGCCGCGATTTTATGGATGCGCAACAAAGGTTCTATTCCGTATGCATACACGGCAAACTTGGGTCAGCCAGACGAGTCCGATTACGATGCCATTCCTAAAAAAGCGCTAGAGTACGGGGCTGAAAAAGCCCGTTTAATCGATTGCCGCCAGCAACTTGCTGCAGAGGGTATTGCGGCTTTACAGTGTGGTGCGTTCCATATTACAACGGCTGGGGTGACGTATTTTAATACCACTCCTATTGGTCGTGCGGTAACGGGCACTATGCTCGTGGCGGCCATGAAAGAGGACGACGTTCATATTTGGGGCGATGGCAGCACATATAAAGGCAATGACATTGAGCGTTTTTACCGTTATGGTTTACTCACAAACCCTCAGCTTAAAATCTATAAGCCATGGCTAGATCAGATATTCATCGACGAGCTCGGCGGGCGTGCTGAAATGTCAGAGTACATGGAGAAATACGGCTTTGACTATAAAATGTCCGCTGAAAAAGCTTATTCCACGGACTCCAATATGCTAGGAGCAACACACGAAGCCAAAGACCTTGAGTTTTTAAATACTGGCATGCATATTGTGCAGCCGATTATGGGGGTAGCTTTTTGGCGTGATGATGTCCAAATCGAAAAAGAAACCGTTACAATTCGCTTCGAAGAAGGGGTTCCTGTTGCGCTAAATGGGGTTGAATATCCTGATCAAGTTGAGCTCATGCTTGAGGCAAACCGCATCGGTGGACGCCATGGTTTGGGAATGAGCGATCAAATCGAAAACCGTATTATCGAAGCAAAGAGCCGTGGTATTTACGAAGCTCCCGGGATGGCTTTGTTGCATATTGCATACGAGCGTCTAGTGTCTGGGATTCATAACGAGGACACCATTGAGCAATATCGTATTAACGGCTTGCGTCTGGGGCGTTTGTTGTATCAGGGGCGTTGGTTTGATCCGCAGGCTATTATGCTGCGTGAAACCGCTCAGCGTTGGGTTGCACGTGCTATTACTGGCGAAGTCACTCTAGAGCTACGCCGTGGTAATGACTATTCAATTTTAAATACTGAATCGGCTAACTTAACCTATCGCCCAGAGCGCCTCACGATGGAAAAAGAAGGGGATGATACTTTCACTCCACGTGATCGTATTGGGCAGCTTACCATGCGTAATCTGGATATTATTGATACACGTGATAAGCTCTTTACCTATACGCAGGCTGGCTTGTTAGCACCTGCCGAAGGGGCAGCTATCCCTCAATTAAAAAACCAGAAATAAGAAATTATTGTTTCATAAAAAGCCGCCTTAACTAGCGGCTTTTTGGTTTTTAAAAGCATTTAATATTGGATGAGTAGCCATAAAGGCATCGTAAAAGCAGCTAATAGAGTACACAGTGACATCGTTAGGGCAACCAAACGTCCATCTCCCCCCATACGTACAGCCAGCACATAGGTTGTAGAGGCCGTTGGCAGGCTGGCAAAAAGGAGCAGCATTTGTTGTTCTAGGGGGTTTAAAGGTATAAGCGCGTTTACCAGCAGAGCGGCTAGGGGACAAGCGATTAATTTTACAGTAACCATCCAGCCAACTACTTGTTGCGCTCCCTGTAGGGCGTGTAAGGAAAAAGAAGCACCTACGCAAATCAACCCCATGGCGAGGGCACTTGCACCTAAGCGGGATAGGGTAACATCGAGCACAGCGGGCAGAGGCAACCCCATAAGATTCCAAAGTAACCCACTTAGCGTTCCTATAATAAGAGGATTTTTCGCTAATAATTTCAAAAATTGGCTGGATTGATGGTTGGCCAAACTTGAGACAGCCAATAGGTTGCCTAAAGGCACCGCCACCACGGCAATGACCGCCATAGCACTGAGTGCGGGCTCTCCTCCTAGTGCTCCTGCAATAGAAAAAGCCAAATAGGAATTAAATCGATAGGCGCATTGTGTGGTAGAGGCATGTTGCAGTCGGTTGGGTTTAAGCGCCGGTAGAGCGAGCCAAGCCAAGGCAGCGCCTATAAGTATAACGAGTGCGGTGCCTACTCCTAGTGTGGAAATTTGTGTAAGACTCAAATGGCTTTTGGCCATAGAGGAAAATAACAAAGCAGGGAATAAGACGTAATAAACCAGCTTTTCGGCACCATTAAAAAATGATAGAGGTAAAAAGCGCCACCGTAATAAAAGTAGCCCTAATGCCATTAATAAAAAATCAGGCAATATAAGGAAAAAGGTAGCGAACATAATTACCTGCCTAAAAAGAGGTATATCTTAGCTGCTAAACTGGATACTAAGCGAAAAAATACCCCAAGAGCGAATGCTGATGGGGTAGAGGGGAGTCAGTGGATGTTAGGTATCAAGCTTACCTAAGAGAAGAAATTCCATCAGGGCTTTTTGTACGTGCATACGATTTTCTGCTTCGTCCCAAACCACACTTTGGGGGCCATCAATGACTTCGGCGGTGACCTCTTCGCCACGGTGGGCAGGCAAGCAGTGCATAAAGAGGGCGTTAGGGTCAGCGACTGCCATCATGGCCTCGTTAACACACCAATTAGCAAAGGCTTGGCGACGCGCCTCGTTTTCGTCCTCGAAGCCCATGCTGGTCCATACGTCGGTAGTCACAAGATGGGCGCCTTTGCAGGCTTCCATGGGGTCATCGAACGCTTGTAGTACAGTGGCATCCGGGTTGCCAATGAGTGCTGGGTCGAGCCGGTAGCCCTCGGGGCTAGAAATATGTAGCTTGAACCCTAGCATCTGTGCGGCTTGCAACCAGGTATACGCCATGTTGTTGCCATCACCAATCCACGCTACTGTTTTACCCTCGATGGAGCCGTGGTGTTCCATGTAGGTGAAAATGTCGGCCAGAATTTGACAAGGGTGGTATTCGTTAGTGAGGCCATTAATGACCGGAACACGTGAGTATTCGGCAAAAC
>JAAYRP010000186.1 GCA_012518715.1 Alcaligenaceae bacterium
CACGCCCCATGCCTTCAACGTTTAATAACGTTTTTTGCAACAAAACCAACTGCGGTTGAATCTCTACATTAAAACGCCGCGAGGTTTGAAATAAGCGTAATAACACCTGACCGAGCGATATTTGCGACAAGGGTCGGTCAAAATAGGGCTCACAAACGGCACGTACGGCGCCCTCTAGCTCTTCCTCACGCGTATCAGGGGGTACCCAGCCTGACTCGATATGCAGTTGTGCAACTCTCCGGTAGTCACGTTGGAAGAAAGCTAAAAAATTTTGGGCCAAATAGTTTTTATCAAATTCAGAGAGTGAGCCCACAATCCCAAAATCTAGTGCAATATAGCGCCCTAACGTGGCCGGATCATCAGAAACATAAATATTACCTGGGTGCATGTCCGCATGAAAAAAACCATCGCTAAAAACCTGACTAAAAAAGATTTCAACGCCCTTGCGAGCCAAATCTTTTAAGTCAACACCGGCCTCAAGTAAGCGATCGACTTGGCTAACTGGTATCCCTTTCATGCGTTGCATAGTAAAAACATTTGTCGCGCAATAGTCCCAATACACCTCGGGAACTATTGATAAATCAGCACGCCCTGTTTCTGGCCCAAAATTTCGACGCAATTGACTACAGTTAGAAGCTTCGCGAATTAAATCTAGCTCATCATGCAAATATTTTTCGAACTCAGCCACTACCTCGCGCGGGCGTAAACGTCGCGCATCTACTAATAGACGCTGCACTATGTTGGCAAAGGTGCGCATCAACGCCAAGTCTTTGTCTATGACCTCGCGCATACCTGGTCGCAGCACTTTGACCGCCGCCTCGCGCCCATCGGGCAAAATAGCAAAATGGACTTGTGCAATCGATGCCGAAGCCACGGGATCCACTTCGAAGTGTTTAAAAATCACATGCGGCGATGCACCCAGTGCTTTCTCTACTGTTTTTGCGGCTAGCTCTGATGAAAACGGGGGAACACGATCCTGTAATCGAGCAAGCTCCTGCGCTATATCCGCAGGAATCAAATCGCGCCGTGTAGACAGGACCTGACCAAACTTAACAAAAACGGGACCAAGCGCCTCTAGGGCTAGACGTAAACGCACCCCACGGCTTAATTTCGGTTGACGTCCCAAACGTACCCAACGTAATAAACGATGCGTCCATGGGTGTTGAATACTTGAAAGCACCAGCTCATCCAGACGGTACTTAAAAGCAATGTATAAAATAAAGATAAACCGACGAATGCGCAGCATGGTTTATCCTTTTAGGGCGAGCAAATGAGTACGTTGCTCAAGAGTTTGCAACCGTTGCTCTAACTGCTGCAATTGGGCTTGCCAGCTATGCAGATAATCGCGACTGACTAAGATACCGCTTTCCTCGCCCAAAAACTCGGCCATGTTTGCCTGCAGGTGTTGCTGTGTGCGCTGACCAAAGCCGATCAACTGCTTTAAAGCAGCCATTACACGCACAGCGATAATATCCCCCGTAAAGCGGGCAATCTCGGCTTCGGGGTCCAAGCGCAACTGACTTAACACTTGAGCTAATGCATTTGCTAAGCCCGCATCGCCTTGGATATGCACCAAAGCTAATAAAGCGTCGGGATCTTTTGTGGCCAACGCCGCTGGCAGCTGATTAAGCCGTGGGGTTGGTATAGCCAACTGCACGTCCGCCACAATAGCCGGATCCGTTAACTGCAGCAAACCAGCATAAGTGAATGTTAGCGGTAAATCTAAGGCCCCCACACGCAATAATAATGTACGCCCAGCATATGCGGCTAAGCGCTCTTGCGCCCATGGCTCCCGGCTTAAAACGGCATTAAGCGCCCGCACAAGCAGTGTTGTGGGGCGCATAGCTGCCGGTATGGGCAGCGAAGCAAAAAGGGTTGGTAACGACACAATCCACCTATAGCTTGGATAAAACCTTAGTTTAACCCGTAGTATAAGGGATTAGTGACTTGGGTTAATCTGTTGGATACCAGCCAATAACCAACCGCTATTATCCGCTTTGTAAAGGTTCCAAACCTCTTCAAAACTAAATGCCTCAGAGTCTGGCGTTTCGCGTAACATGCCTGAATAGCGTACGCTAGCCAAATGTCCGTCCGCCACTTTTTCAATACCCAACAGCTCAGCATTCAACAGCACAATCTGTGTTTGTTGCCCGCCCTCGCGTGCTGTGATTTCTGGAGTGAGCTCTTTTAGTAAGTCATCCGTTAAGTATTCGCGCAATGCAGCAGGATTACCCTGATCCCAGAGCTCCTGAATATGGCGGAATTGCTGTTTAGCATTATTTAAAAAGACCGTGATATCAAAATCAGCCGGGATAAACCAAGAGGGGTCGATTTCTTGAGTCGATGGCTGAGCGCTTGCTGCAACAGAGGCAGCTCCTGCTGTTGCCGCCGTAGTCCCCATTGCAGGAGACGACGCCGGCATTTGTGGCGATGACTCACGATACATTGGGGCAGATGTATTCGCCGCCTGCGTAGCTGGGCGTGCTGCACCACCACGTAAACGACGTACTAAGAACATCACCGCAAAAATCACTAGGCCAATAAGCACCATGCTAGACAGTGCTTCTAACAAGGGCCCGCCTAAACCTAGGCTAGATAACAGCGCCGCAATGCCCAAACCTGCCGCAATCCCTGCAATAGGACCTAAAAAGCGAG
>JAAYRP010000187.1 GCA_012518715.1 Alcaligenaceae bacterium
GGCTTTGTGTGGAGCTGATATTGGCGTGTCCCAACAGCTGTTGAACTCCTTGTGTGTCATTCGAAGACTCAAGTAAATGGTTAGCAAAACTATTGCGCAAGCGATGAGGAAACACCGGTTTAGGGATACCAACCTGTTGGGCGCGCTGCTGTAGTTGTTTTTGGATGACGCGGGGACTAATGCGTTGCCCTCGTACCCCTAAAAATAACGCCGCAGCACTGTCCATATCAGTCAGAGGTGATTGGAGCACAGCAGGGGGAACAAGTTCGGCGCGTTTTTCTAGCCATTTTTGCAAAGCAGTGATGGCTTTGCTGCCAATGGGCAGGGTGCGTTGGCGCTCCTCTTTGGTGTGAATCGTGACCTCGGCTGTTTCAAGGTCAACCCACGCTTTGGATTGGTAGTGTGGGGTTTGAAAAGGGTGAGTATCCAGTGCCACCAGCTCAGCCAGCCGTAAGCCACTGGAATATAAAAGCTCAAACATAGCTTGATCACGCCAAGCCACGGCATCGGCATCCTCGGCGGGGATCGCGTTCAGCAGTTTTTCAGTGTGGGTAATGGATAAAATTTTGGGTGCGGGGATGGGACCGCTTGGAGCACGTAAATGGAGCGTAGGGTTATAGTTGGTTTGATAGTGCTGACTAAACCAGTTAAAAAAATTACGCCACGCCGATAACATGCGTGCTAGACTGCGCGCTTGTATGCCCTGGGCCTGAAGTTGCCCCAAGGCAAATTGCAAATGGTTGGGGGCGTAACGAGTTGGTGAGGGCAGTGGATATAAACGGGTTAGATGAGCCAGGTCGCGTCGGTAAGCCGCGATGGTGTCTGCTGCCGCTTGCTCTGATCGCAGGTGCTGCAACCATTGTTGAATAGCTGCTTCTGTATCAGGCAATGTGCTTTTGTGGTTCATAATAACGAGTTAACATAGCCATAAAAATTTTCCCCATCGCCACTAAAAAATCCGTACCAATGTTGTAGGTAAAGCGAGAGGCCATATCCGATCCTAACGCTAATGCCCCCACACAGTGTGACTTATCCCACGCATACAGAGGGATCACCGCCATTGAGGCCATGGGCTGCTTAAACCAAGCACCAGCAGGGCTGCCTGACACAGGCCCCGTATAGGGTGTCTCTCTTCGTTCTATCCATGCTCTTGTGCTGGGGCTAGTGTCGGCAACGGGGAAAGGGTGTTGATCCCACCAGAGCCGCAACTCAATACTTTGTAAGCCATACTGTTTTTGTAGGCTTGCACACATTTTTTCGCAAATCTGTGCTGCGGTTTGCGGTTTGGCTAAGAGTTCACATGTCCAGTTAAGTAAGGCTTGGCTAATGAGCTCATTTTCACGTGCATTATGTAAAAACTGGTGGATTTGCTTTTCGAGTCGTTGGTTTTTTTCTCGTAAGAGCAATGTTTGTCGCTCGGCCAAAGAAATTAACTTATCGGTACGAGGGTGCGGCAAGCGTAACCCTAAAAGTAGGTCGGGGCGCTCTAAAAAAAACTGTGGGTTTTGCGCTAAAAACCGTGCGACCTCTTCTGCAGAAACTGGGTAATGACGCATGGGTAAAAATCCTACAATAACTAACGTTGTAAAGAAGAAGGAATAGCAGGCGCCTCTGGAGGGATTTTATAACGGTTGTAGCTCCATAGGTACTGAGCGGGAAAACGTTGGATTAAGGTTTCCATGGCATTATTAA
>JAAYRP010000188.1 GCA_012518715.1 Alcaligenaceae bacterium
TACTCGGTACCACCAACCAAGAACAAGTCTGAAAATCTGTAAAAGATATCAACTTAAGGCCCTTTGCTCAAATCCTAATGAGCTAGATCAGGCGTCTTTACTGGCCTAGTTCCCTAGTGAGGACTTGAATCTTTGGCTGTGGGCTAATGATATCGATATATTGAGTTATTTAGGTAATCGCAGTGTACTTCGTTGTGTACATCCAGTGAGCTTTTGGATCATTATCTGCGGCGAAGGAACCGCGGCGCCAGGCATGGCATGATGTTCAGACATCCAAAACCGCTGAAAGCCCCTTTTATCCGCCAGTTTCGCAAGCGCAATCATCTCTTGAAAGGTGTTCTCTACTATGTGGCCAACGCCGGTGAAGGCATTGTCGAGTACCGAGAGAACGAAAGGTGCGTTGCCAGAATTATTTGGCATATTCATAAACTGTCTCAGTTATGCAGTGTTTATTATATGTGGCAACACACTTTGAGCATTGCCACACAGGGAAGCTTCTAAAAATTGACTTCTAAAGAACTAGAATTTATAGGTTTGACCATCATTAGGAACAAGCGCACGCTGTTTGTCTAAGTGTTTTTCTTCGATAAAACGGCGCAGCTCTGCCTTCGTGAGTGTGGCATGATTAACCGTATCCATATGTACGCTCACGATCTGAGCATTAGGAGAGAATTTATACGCACGATATACATCGTCTTTACCCATGATGATAGAATCATCGACAAAGGTAGTCAGCTGTGCATAGCCTGTATTCAAGATAACCGCATCAGGCTTGTAGCGAGTAAGTGCATCTTCTACTTCCTTATCCCAAATGGTATCTCCTACTACATAGACCGTCTTATAGTTTGGCTTTTGGAACACAATTCCCATCGTTTTGCCAAGTAACTGAGCAAGCGCTGGAACTTTATACATCGCATCAGTGCCATGCTGTCCGATGGTTTTATTGATTTTAGTGCCTTTAAACACCACACCTTGCTCTGTCAATACTCTGACATCGGTAAAGCCATCTTTACGTACGATTGCTGCATCGGCTTCATCTTGGGTAAAAATTGGCATGTCACGAGGCACTAAGTTACGTGCAGCATCATCCCAATGATCAGCATGTAAATGGGTCAAAATAATAGCATCCGCCTTAAGCACCTCTTCAACGGATATAGGCAAATCGACCATTGGATAGCGTATTTGGCTATTTACTGTGCCTTCAAACCCTGGATAAGCGTTTTTAGCCGCGAGCATAGGATCCACTAAAAACGTGGTACCGTCATAATCAAGCTTAATCGTGGCATTACGGATTTGCTGAAATTGAACGGTATTGGTCGCCGTCTGTTTTACCGCGTTAGAATTGGACGCTGGACTGGCAAAGGTGGTACATGCGGTTAACAACATGACACCACTTAATAGTGTAGTACTGGTGAGCGATTTCGCTATATTCATAATTTGATACCTTGTTAATGAGATTCTTGTTGATGAGTCTGTTTTACGACTTAATGAGGGTTTGGTTAAACACTCAGTATTAACGTGCAATCCAGGTTTGGGTATCAATCACTTCGCCATACATAAACTCAATGGCTGCCATAATAGTGGCATGAACCTGCGCTGCGGGTACGGTCGTTCCATTAAATTCAAGATCAAGCGTGGCACAAGCATCATGAATCGTGGTCGTGGTATAACCAAAGTCCACTGCCGCGCGAACGGTTGCATCAATACACATGTGGCTCATGGCGCCAATTACGGTCACCTCTTTAATGCCTTCTTTATCTAACAGCTCTTTCAGAGTCGTCTCACGGA
>JAAYRP010000189.1 GCA_012518715.1 Alcaligenaceae bacterium
ACTTCTTCTACATGCCGCATGTGCCGACTCACTACAACGTGCTCGCAACAATGCTACTCATTTTCTTTACGCTGAGCCTGATGCTCACGTGGTCATCGTGGCAAACGCCGGCGCCGTTGAAATGGCAATATCGCAACCTCACCCTACAGATCCCCTATTAAAACTCTGTAGTAACACGCTTAAAAATATAAAAAAGCAGGCAACGACCCAAGAAGTCGTGCCTGCTGCGATTGCTTATATTGTGCAAAAACAAAAAGAAGGTTGGTTATACGTACGGGCTTAAGCTTGACGCTCAGAACGCATGGGCTCAAAACCTAAAGCGGCAGAAATGTCGCGTGCGGTGTCTTGCAATAATGGAATCCAAGCATCACGTAAACGTTCAGAGGGGGCAGAAAGCGATAAGCCGGCTACTAACGTACCCGTGTCATCATAAATCCCAGCCGCAATACACCGCACCCCTAGTTCTAGCTCCTCGTTATCACGGGCATAACCATGACGGCGTACCAAGGCCAGCTCTTTTTCTAGGTCGGCAACCTGAGTAATGCTATTGCGCGTGTTACCCGCCAACCCTGTACGCATGACATAAGCTCGCACTTGTCTAGTATCTAGCTCAGATAAAAACAATTTACCACTGGAGGTGAGATGTAGCGGTGCATGTCCACCGATAGCACGCACCACCTGCATGCCAGAGTTCTCACTCCACGAGCGCTCTACATACACAATTTCATCGCCCTGTTTCAGAGCAAGGTTAACTGTCTGGCCAGTGATTTTATGTAGCTCACGCATCGCCTCAACGGCTGCTGCGCGCACATTTAGACGGCCTTTGACTAAAGAGCCTAGCTCTAGCAAGCGCATACCTAGACGATACAAACCGTTATCTACACGCTCTACATAACGCCCTACAACCAAATCATTTAAAATCCGATGAGCCGTAGATGTATGTAGGCCTGTGGACTTGGCTAGATCTTTTAAAGCTACAGGCTCAGACTGACGCGCTAATTCATCCAATAAAATCATGGCGCGCTCTAAAACTTGAATCGTAATCAAACCGGAGCTTGGGTTAGGTGCTGGCATAGTGTCGGTCACTAGAGATCAAAAAGATAGTCCCACTTTGCATTGTGGGAAAAGTTGATGCATTGCAACAATTCCATATTATGAAATTTCATCTAAGATGGCAAGCATTTACTCTGCAATAGGGGTCAACTTACCCCCTAATTGCTGAACTTGTTCTTTTAAAAATGCTAAGGCAGCCGTACACGCCTGAGGGTCTCCCTTTACGCCTAATTCTATATGCGGACGACGCCTATTATCTCCCACGCTGGGTAAGCTGAATGCTTTTACTGTTGGCCATTGGCTCTCGACCTGCTGTAACGCCGGAGTAATACGTGATTCAGGCAAAGAAAAAGCCAAAAAAGAATACTCGACCTGATTATCTAAATGATGCAAATGGGCATACTTATTATCTAAGACCCACTCCATCATCGGCCACGCCATTACAGGAAAACCTGGCATAAATGTATGGTTATGAATAAAAAAGCCTGGGATTTTATTGTAAGGGTTCGGGACGATTTCAGCGCCAACCGGGAACACGCCCATCTGTAAGCGCTGCTGGTGTTCCGGCAAACTCATATCAACGGTTTGGCTCCCGACCTGTTCTTGTGTGCGCTCGGTAATAAGCGCCGCGGCTTCGGGGTGTAACGCCAGATCTACGCCCAGCGCACGTGCTGCAGCTTGACGCGTTTGGTCATCAGGAGTCGCACCAATACCACCACAACTAAACACGATATCATCCGTCGCAAAACTCGCTTTTAGTGTGGTTTCAATATGATCAGGATCATCGGAAATGATTTGCGCACTATGTAAACGGAGCCCACGCGCATTCAGCAGCTCCACTAGCTTTGAAAAATGCTTATCCTGACGACGTCCCGATAGAATTTCGTCACCAATAATAATTAAACGTATAGCGGGTTTATGCATAAAACATCCTGTTATAGCGATAACTCATGCTGATGAATGGTATTTTCCGCTCGGAGCTCGGCCAGTGCCGCTAAATTAAAATGGGCAAAGACCAGCGCAGAAAAAACGGGCAACACCAACCAAGCTGGGGGGATTAAATTTAACAAAGCCATCAACAGCCCCATCAGCCAGTATTCTTTTTGATGGCGCATTAAAAGGATCTTACGCTCTTGTAGGCTAGCATGCTCTACCATCGAGTCCACCCGCAATAAGCGGGTAAAAGCAAAAGCCCACCACCACACCGGCAGCACCACAGCGAGTGGAGCTATGAGCCATAAGGGCAAAGTTAATAACCAGCCCACGCAAAAAAGCACGCCAACCCAAAGTGCATTCATCACACTATAACTAAATGCGTTTTTGCCTTGGCGTTTTAATTGAGGAAAATAACGATTTTGTACAAAGGACAAAACAATTGGCATAGCGACAACCGCGGATACGATCAGCCCCAAAATACCCGCTATAGGTAATAAGGCACCCGCGGCTAATAATGGGATAATGAATGTTTTGACGACCAGTAAGCTCGCCCCTACCAGCCACAAATCAGCATGTGCATCAAGTATGCCCCACTGCTCTAACCATATGGCAATATGTGTCTTAAGTGGCGTCCAAAATAACCACAACAACACGACTGCTCCAATCAATGCCACCAAAAAAGGCAAGAGCAACGCCCCCAGCATTTTAGGGTGCAACTGTGAAGACAAGGCACGAGTAAAGGCCTGCTTTAAACGCTGAGTCGCCGTGGACGACGTGCCAACCTGAGTAGAAAGGGAATTAGGTGTAGGCATGGTTTTCGCTCTATGATTAATCCATATTGATTTTAAGGTGATAAAAGTGCTTTACCCTGAACATAACCGATCGGAAATACAACAAAAACTAACACAGCTTACTGATAACGACTATGCCGTTGTTTGCTTTTGTGCTGCCTGGTGCCGCACTTGCGATGGATTTAAGCAACAGCTAGAACAGGTAGCGCAGCGCTACCCTCAGCATATTTTCATCTGGGTTGATGTAGAAGAGCATGAAGACTTACTCATCGATGAGGACATTGAGGACTTTCCCACCTTGTTGATCCAAAATAAAAAAGGAACCATCTTTTATGGTCCCCTTTTGCCTTTTGCGCAGCATTTGGAGCGGCTGTTAGATCAAGCCGCCGCACAACCACGTTATCGTGATCCCGTGCCAGCCTTTGTTGACTTAATAATAGCCTCCGCCTAATAACACGCCAACAAAGCGCTTTTTCTGCCCACTGGCTACCGTTTTCTCTTTAGTAACACGAGTGGGGGCTTTAGCCGTGCTGGGCTGATAGGGCTTATAAAAAATCTCATCTTGTGGTGCTCGCGCACGCGCTGTGTGGCTGGACGCACTTGGTAAGGATAAACGCTCAAGTTTTAGCTTCGATCCTATGAGCTTTTGAATATCCTGCCACAAGTGCTGCTCATCGGCACTCACTAAAGCAATGGCCTCGCCTTTAGCACCTGCACGTCCAGTACGCCCAATTCGGTGTACATAGTCCTCGGGGTTAAAAGGCAGGTCATAATTAATTACACACGGCACTCCCGCCACATCCAAACCCCGCGCAGCCACATCCGTAGCAACTAAAATCTCTAAAGCATCGGCTTTAAACGCATCTAATACTTTCATGCGTTCTAACTGACTTTTATCGCCATGAATAGCCGCGGCCTTAAAGCCACTGCGTTCTAATTGACGCGTAAGACGGTTCGCCCCTAGCTTCGTATTGGTAAACACGATTACTTGTGTTAGCTGTTGACTACGCACAATGTGTTCTACTGCTCGACGCTTAGCATCGCCTTCCGCCGCATAAGCACGTTGCGTCACAGTATCTGCTGTGGCATTACGAGCCGCCACCTCGATACTTACTGGGTCACGCAGAAAGCTCGTCGCTAGCTTACGAATCTCTGGACTAAAGGTTGCTGAAAACAATAAGCTTTGGCGCTGTTTAGGCAATAAGCGGACGATTCGATCCAAGTCCGGCAAAAAGCCCATATCCAGCATACGATCCGCTTCGTCTAAGACGAAAATACCAACTTGGCGTAAATTCACATTTTTTTGCTCAATGTGGTCTAACAGGCGTCCTGGTGTGGCGATGAGTATTTCACAACCGCGCCGCAGCTCATCGCGTTGGGCGTTAATATCCACCCCCCCAAACACCACAGCCGACCGCAAGGGCGTGTTTTTACAATACAGCTTAACACTCGCTCCAACTTGGTCTGCCAATTCACGTGTAGGCGTTAAAATAAGCGCGCGCACGGGGTGACGGGCGGGTGATGCACTATGCGTAGCAAACGGCATCAAACGATGCAATATAGGCAAAGAAAAAGCAGCGGTTTTACCGGTGCCGGTTTGTGCCGCCCCCATCACATCACGCCCCTGCATCACTACAGGTAATGCCTGCGCTTGAATTGGTGTCGGCGAGGTATAACCGGCCGCTAAAATCGATGAGAGTAAATCAGGATGTAAACCAAAACTGGCAAAACTAGGTGTTGAATCTGCGTTTGTTTCTTTCATTGAAAATCATGCTTACTTGCAGCGTAAAGGGATTAGGCTAAGGCTTTGAGTAACCAATATATGGCCATACCAGAAACCATGAGCCACACGGAGTTATGTGTGCGTAAATAAACCAGCACCGCTACCCCCGCTGCAATGAGTTTATAGAGGTCTAGACGAGGATAAGAACCCACAGACCAAGGGAAAATTTCAGGGAGAATAATAGCAGTCAATGCCGCTACCGGAGCATAACGTAAGGCGCGACGCACTCCATCAGCTAAGGGCAAATGATCCCCGAATAAAAAATAACCTGCTCGGGTCAAAAAGCTTACAACCGTTAAACAGGCCACTGCCCCTAAAATATACCAATCATACTGGTTAAATGACATTTAAGCGCCCCTTTTATGCTGTAGTTGCTCTGTCACCACGCCAGCCACTACCCCTGCAACTACGGCAGCCACAAGCCCCAAACGTAGCGGTAGCAGCTGCCCCGCCCACGCTACACTCCCTGCAACAACCAAGCACATGATAAAGGGACGCGTTTTAATTAAAGGCATAATCACAGCAATCAAAGCTAAAATCGCTGCATACTCTATCCCCCACGAAGCAGGAATAAACCCCCCTAAGTAAATCCCGGCAAAAGACAAAGACTGCCACACGATCCAGTTAGGTAAAATAATACCCAAAAAATACCAAAGGTGTTGTGGTCTGCCTACAGGACGATCATCCCCAAAACGCGACATAAACAACACAAAAGAAATATCGGTAGTGATATAGCCTAAAAACAGACGCCTTTGCCAAGAGAGATGGCGAAAAAAGGGTTGTAAAGCCGCACCAAAAATCACAAAACGGATGTTAACAATAAACCCAGCCGCAAAAATCAACCACAAAGGGGCATTAGACTCAATCAACGGCAGCGCCGTTAACTGTGCTGAACCCGCATATACGAACAACGTCATCAACCCCGCATAGGTTTCTGAAAGGCCAGATTTAAGCATAGCTATGCCTGTCACAAACGCCCAAATTCCGGTTGCGATCAAGGTTGGTGCCGCTTCGCGCAAACCTAAGCTAAAATAATGGCGCTCTCTAGGAGAAAGCGCACCAAGACGTAGTTTTTTATATAAAGACACCTTGTCTCCTAGGTTAAATCCACTCAAGAACGGCTTGGTCTTGCTACAATTATAATGTTTAGTCGATTACTGCCATCAAGGAGCCCTCATGAGTTCTCTCTCGTCTAGCAGCACCCCCTTTGAAACCATTACCGTTACCGCTTCCGATTTGCCGGTGTATTGTCCCGGCCCACAAGCCCCATTATGGAGCATGCACCCACGCGTTTATATCGAAATTGAAAAAAATGGCACAGCAAGCTGTCCTTATTGTAGCGCTACCTATCAATTGGCAACCGAAAACGACTCCAAATAACTTCGCCTTTTCTTTTTGCGCGTAATTGTGACCGCTAAAATTGACTTATCAGACTGCCCGACACCCTTTTGGCTGCCAGGTGGACACCTCCAAACCATTTATGGTGCGCACCTTGCTCGCCATCACCGCATTGCCTTCGTCCGGGAGCGTATTAACACTCCCGATGGTGATTTCTTGGATTTAGACTGGACAGGCCCAGGGCTTTTTGCCGACCGTCTTGCCAATGGCAGCACCGCACCTCATGACGCCCAGCTCAACAAAACAGCAGCGCGACGTTGGGCTCAAGACGACGACTGGGCGACCTTACCCCAAAGCCCACACACGCAAGCGCTTGTTCTCTTTCATGGTCTAGAGGGCAGCAGCCGCAGCCATTACGCCCAATCCATTGCCCAATATTTTCGGGCGCGGGGTTGGGTGGTAGTGGTAGCACATTTTCGCAGCTGCTCAGGCTTTCCTAACCGCATGGCACGCGCTTACTATTCTGGCGATAGCGAAGAAATAGGCTTTATCTTGCAGAGCGTACGTAATCGCCTACCACATGCATTGTGGCATGCCGTAGGCGTATCACTAGGCGGTAATGCTTTGCTGAAATACCTGGGCGAGCAACAAACACAATGCGCCTGGCTGCACGCAGCGGCGGGAATTTCTGTGCC
>JAAYRP010000190.1 GCA_012518715.1 Alcaligenaceae bacterium
ACGATACGACAGCGGGTACAACGTTGCCAGCAGCGACAATATCAACGCCAGGGCATGCTAAATGCGTCCTTACAGGGCGAGGCATTAGATCGCTATGCGGCGTTACAGCCCGAGGCATTACAGCTGATGGAAAATGCAATGCGTAAATGGGCCTGGTCAGTGCGGGTGGTGCAACGCTTGCGTCGTGTGGCGCGTACTATTGCCGACATGCAGCAATCAGAGCACATTACCGCCGAGCACGTGGCTTTGGCGATGCAGTTCCGTGATCAATCTGGTCTAAAATACTAATTTTTATAGACAAATTCTTTTTTTGCTTTTATAATTTTTCTTTTATTTGGCTAGTATTGGCTTCAAATAAAAAATCAATAAGTGCCTAAAGGGTTAAAAAGAGCAGCTTTAGTTTGGCTGCCACCTATAGTCACAACTTTATTTTGAGTGTTCTTATGCCTAAAATGAAAACAAAGCGTGGCGCAGCCAAACGCTTTAACGTACGTGGCAGTGGTTCCATCAAGCGTGGTCAGGCCTTTAAGCGCCACATCTTGACGAAAAAAACCACTAAAAACAAACGTCAGTTACGCGGTACTGTTGCAGTACATGCCGTAGACGTAGCATCCGTAAAACAGATGCTTCCTTTTGCTTGATTGGAGTGTAATACATGTCACGCGTAAAACGTGGGGCCAATGCCCGTGCCCGTCACAAAAAAGTTCTAGCCGAAGCCAAAGGCTTTCGTGGTCGTCGCAGTACCGTCTACCGCGTAGCTAAACAAGCGGTAATGAAAGCCGGTCAGTATGCATATCGTGACCGTCGTAATCGCAAGCGTGTATTCCGCGCTTTGTGGATCACACGTATTAATGCGGCTTGCCGTGAGCTAGACTTAACGTATAGCCAGTTCATTGCCGGCTTAAACAAAGCCAACATTGAACTTGATCGTAAAGTGCTCGCCGATATGGCTGTTAACGACAAAGCAGGTTTTGCTGCCGTAGTAGCACAAGCCAAATCCGCTTTAGCCGCTTAATCGCACAATTCGATTCTGTATATGTACAAACGGGCTCTTTATAGGGCCCGTTTGTTTTTGGAAATAGACATTGACCATGACACTACCGGCCGACGAGATGATTCAACGCGCACAGACTCTTTTTGCCGAGGCTGTGGATGCTGCTGCTTTAGAAAATGCTAAAGCGACTTTTTTAGGTAAACAGGGCGAGATCACTGCTCTTATGAAGGGGTTAGCTAAATTGCCCCCCGAGGAAAAACGCACACAAGGCGCGGCAATTAATCAACTAAAGCGCCAAATCGAAGCACTGCTTAATGCGCGTCGTGCCGAGCTGGCTCAAGCCGAGCTAAATCAGCGCTTGGCTTCAGAAACCATTGATGTGACCTTACCAGGGCGTGGTCGCTCTGTGGGTGGGATCCATCCTGTAATCCGGACATGGCAGCGGGTCGAAGCGATTTTTCGCTCTATTGGTTTCGAGGTCGCAGATGGCCCCGAAATTGAAAACGACTGGACTAACTTTACTGCTTTAAACAATCCTGAAAATCACCCTGCACGCTCTATGCAAGACACATTTTATGTGGATATGCAGGACGAGGATGGACTGCCGTTTTTATTGCGCACGCATACCAGCCCTATGCAGGTTCGTTATGCTCGTATGCATCAACCACCCATTAAAGTGATTGCGCCTGGGCGTACTTATCGGGTTGATAGCGATGCCACGCACTCGCCTATGTTCCACCAGGTCGAGGGCTTATGGATTGCCGAGGACATTTCTTTTGCAGACTTAAAAGGCGTTTACACCCATTTTTTACGTGCGTTTTTTGAAACGGATGACTTGGTTGTGCGCTTTCGCCCCTCGTTTTTCCCGTTTACCGAGCCGTCTGCTGAAATCGATATGATGTTTAGTTCAGGGCCTAACAAAGGCAAGTGGTTAGAGATTTCAGGCTCAGGCCAAGTGCATCCTGATGTAGTGCGTAATTTTGGCTTAGACCCCGAGAAATATATGGGCTTTGCTTTTGGTTCGGGGCTGGAGCGTTTAACCATGTTGCGTTATGGTGTTAACGATTTGCGTCAGTTCTTTGAAGGCGATTTACGCTTTTTGAAGCAGTTCAATTCTTAATTTTAGCTCGGTCTATTACTCATGTTTGTTTCTGAATCTTGGTTACGTACTTTAGTTAATCCTGCATTGGATTCTGATACGCTTTGTCATCGCTTAACCATGGCTGGGCTAGAGGTCGAAGAATCCGTTACGGCAGCGCCGGCATTTAGTGGGGTGGTAGTAGCAGAAATCACTGCTATAGAACCACATCCTGATGCGGATCGTTTGCGTGTTTGTCAGGTCAATACCGGTACAGACACGGTACAAATTGTATGTGGGGCACCGAATGCGCGTCAGGGTCTAAAAGCCCCTTTAGCTCAGCTAGGCGCGGTGTTGCCGGGTGATTTTAAAATTGGTAAAGCCAAAATGCGGGGCGTGGAGTCCTTTGGGATGCTATGTTCAGCTAAAGAGCTAGGCATTACCGAGGACTCCGATGGGCTCTTGGAGCTACCAGCTGATGCTCCTGTAGGCACCGATATTCGCGAATACCTAGACTTAGATGATCATATTATTGAAATCAAAATGACCCCAAACCGAGCTGACTGCTTGTCCATGCTTGGGGTGGCGCGTGAGGTAGCAGCATTAACGGGCGATACGTTAAATCTGCCTTCTTTTGAGCCAGTGCCTGTTACGATTGATGATCGTTTGCCGGTCACAATTTCGGCACCGGATTTATGTGGGCGGTTTGCTGGGCGCATAGTAAAAGGTATTAATGCGGCAGCGCAAACGCCTGATTGGATGGTTCAGCGTTTAGAGCGTGCTGGACAGCGTTCGGTTTCTGTGTTGGTGGATATTTCTAACTATGTGATGTTAGAGCTTGGTCGTCCGACTCATGTTTTTGATTTGGCAAAAATTGCCTCGGGGCTCGAGGTTCGTTGGGCAAAAGCAGGGGAAAAACTCACCCTGTTAAGCGGTAAAGAGGTAGAACTGCATGAGCAGGTAGGGGTGATTGCAGCCAATGGCGTTCCACAAAGCTTAGCCGGTATTATGGGTGGGGAAGACAGTGCTGTTGATCCCGCCACCACGCAAGATATTTACATAGAGGCCGCATTCTGGTGGCCAGAGGCCATTATGGGCCGTGCGCGCCAGTTCAAGTTCCACTCCGAAGCGAGCCATCGTTTTGAGCGCGGTGTAGATTATGAGCACGTGGTAGAGCACTTAGAGCGTA
>JAAYRP010000191.1 GCA_012518715.1 Alcaligenaceae bacterium
CCAGCGGATAAGGGCACCATACGTGCATCTATCCAGTCAGTAATATAAACGTTGTGGTCTATTAGCATGCTACGTACTGTATCTCGTAGTAGAGTAGCATGGTGACCAGAAAGTGGTGCCACAATTAAAACCGTTGGTTCCTTAGCGGTTAGGTTTTTACGCTCAAAGTGCACCAGATTACAAAAAGGTAACGAGTGCACGACCTTGTCTTGAATTTCGATGGTTTTGCCATCTTTTTCAATAGAGTGGATATCCCACTGGGGTTTTTCGTATTCTTTGCCCAAACGGTGCAGGAGCTCGTAGCTTGCTGCCAATTGTTTGGAAACGGGTGTGTAGGCCCATGGGCTATAAGGATGGGTAAAAAGCTGTGCACTGGAGCCAGAAAAAGCGGCCAATGGTGCAAGAAACGAACGTTGAAGTTCGTGTATGTCATACAGCATAGTTGCGCCCTTGTGTAGAAAATAAGAGGTTAGCGTTCTAGATATTGCAATTTATCTGCCACCCCATTCCAATCGTCCGCATCGGGTAAGGGGTCTTTAGAACGATTAATCATGCCAAATATTGGGGTAAGCTCGGCATTAAGCTCGATGAAATGAACCTGGTCTGCAGGGACATCTTCTTCGGCAAAAATGGCATTGGCTGGGCACTCAGGAATACAGACCGCACAGTCGATACACTCATCGGGGTCGATAACGAGAAAATTTGGCCCTTCGCGAAAGCAGTCAACCGGGCAAACATCCACGCAATCAGTAAATTTACATTTAATACAGTTTTCGGTGACGACGTGTGTCATGAGAGGCTCCAGCGTAATTCAATACAAAACGATAACAAGAGAAATAGAAAGTAGCATACATTAAACAGGCAAGGCTGTGACCAGTTTAAAAGGATGCCAAAGAGGGCTATTTTAGCCAAAATAAAGAGGGATACGAAATAAAGACAACAAGATTAGAGTGTTAATCTCGTCACATGTTCCCTATATCTAACGAGTTTACTGCTATTCAGGTAAGGCGGATAAAACAACATATAATAAAAGCTACCGGATAGGGTAGTCATTTTTTGGACTGGCAGCGCAATGATCATTACTTCTTTACTTGATACTGACCTTTATAAATTTTCTATGATGCAAGTGGTGCTGCATCACTTTCCTGCTGCGCAGGTGCAATATCGTTACCAATGCCGCACACCGAATATTGACTTGCATCCTTACATCGATGAAATCCGCGACGAGGTCAAAGCGCTTTGTCAGTTGCGATTTACAGAAGATGAACTGAATTATTTGCGTCAGCTTCGTTTTATCAAAAGTGATTTTGTGGATTTCTTGGGGTTATTCCATTTACCGGAGCGTTGTATCTCCATCAAGTATGGCGATAATCCCGGCGAGCTTGCAATTGAGGTCGAAGGCCCTTGGCTACATACTATTTTATTTGAAATCCCTGTTCTTGCCATTATTAACGAGGTCTATTTTCGTAACACGCAGCCCGAGCCCGACTGGGCAGAAGGGCGTCGTCGTCTTCAAGAGAAAATGCGTTGGGTTACGGAAGACCCCGAGCTAACGGATTTTAAAGTGGCGGAATATGGTACACGCCGTCGTTTCTCCAAAAAATGGCATAACGAAGTGGTCGTCACCATGAAAGAGCAAATGGGTAATCACTTTGCGGGCACAAGTAATGTCTGGCTAGCAAAACAACACGAAGTACTGCCTTTAGGGACGATGGCACATGAGTATTTACAAGCCTGCCAAGCGCTGGGGCCTCGCTTACGTGACTCTCAAGTTTTTGCGTTTGAGACGTGGGCTAAAGAATACCGAGGCGATCTAGGCATTGCCTTATCCGATGTCTATGGCTTAGATGCTTTTTTAGCTGATTTTGATATGTATTTTTGCAAGTTATTTGATGGGGCAAGACATGACTCGGGAGACCCCTTTGTTTGGGGGGAGCGTCTCTTAGCCCATTACCAGCAGAATCGCGTCGATCCCCGTACAAAAACGTTAATTTTTTCCGATGGTTTGACGATTCCTAAAGCGATAGAGCTGGCAAAGCATTTTGCGGGTCGATGCAAAGTGTCTTTTGGTATTGGCACTAATCTTACCAATGACTTGGGTTATGAGCCATTGCAGGTGGTGATGAAGATGGTGCGCTGTAATGGGCAGCCGGTAGCTAAAGTCTCCGACACACCAGGTAAAACCATGTGTGATGATCCAGCGTATCTGGCTTATTTGCGTCAGGTCTTTCATTTGCCTGAGCACGTAGAATCAGAATAATCGCCTAGTCCAGCGCCAAGCTTAGGTGGGCTGCTAACACGCCTCCTAGCTCTTCAGCTTGATGTAGCTGTTCTGGTGTGAGTTGCTTAGGCGCCCAAATGCTTTCTGCGGTATCCGCACCGGTCAATACAATAAGTGGTGCTTGTACAAGCTGGAGCCGCCAACCTGTGCAAATGCGTTGGACTTGCTTGGCGGCACCTTGGCCATCTGTGCCAGCGCTAATAATCATGCCATATGGCCGACCATTGATCTGATTTAAAAGCGCATAATAATGCCGATCAAAAAACGCTTTCATTTCCCCACTAAGGCTAGCTAGGTTTTCTGGAGCACAGAACAAAAAGGCATCGGTAGCGAGCAGCTGAGATGTAGTGGCTTGCTCAGCCGGAATACAATTTACACCAATGCGAGTATGGCTTTGTAATTGTTCTAAGGCCTTTTTCGCACCCTGATGCGCAGAAAAGGCCAGTTGTTGGCTGGCAGTAGTGCGAGAATGCCATACAATAAGTAAGTTTGCAGTAGTATCCAGCATATTGATATGTGCTTTGGTAATCACCTGCTAGGTAGTATAACTGTTGTACCGATTTCTTTTTCTATAGCGCTGTTATGTCTAGTTTTATTCCTGCTCAACCTCAATCAGCAATGACGACGCAAAGCCCGTTTACAGCGGACTGGCTCGCGCGTATGAGCGCTGATCTGCCACGCTCTCAACAAGAGAAATTAGCCTTGGCAGTGCGTCATGTAGAGCCGTTGATCCATGGGTTAACTACCCCAGCAGGAGAGCCTTTGGATTCGCATTCTGCAGCTGTCTTAGAAATATTGCAAAATCTGAACGCGGATGCTTCAACGCGAATTTGTGCTTTATTGGCTGTGCTAGATCAAAAAGATCAGGTTAAGCACGAGGAGCTAAAAAAAGAATTTGGTGATCAGGTAGCCACCATGGTGGGGGGAGCGCGAGCTCTCTATCATATTGGGGCGCTTGCTGCTAAGGCGCATGATCAAGCTGCTACGGGCACAGATCAAAAAGAAATGAAGCGCAAAATGCTTTTAGCGATGGCTGTTGATTTGCGCATTGTTCTGGTCCGGCTAGCTTCGCGATTGCAGTCGTTGCGTTGGTTTGTGCACAGTAAAACGGTGTGTCCATATGACTATGCCAAAGAAACCATGGAGCTATATACGCCGCTGGCGAATCGGCTTGGAATTTGGCAGCTAAAGTGGGAAATGGAAGATCTGGCTTTTCGTTTTTTGCAGCCGGATACTTATAAAAAAATTGCGAAACAGCTAGAGGAAAAGCGTGCGGAGCGTGAGGCTTTTATTGCGCATATCGTAGAGCGTTTAACACAAGCCTTAAGTGAAATCGGAGTAGATGCCCAGGTCAATGGCAGGCCTAAACACATCTATAGCATTTATAACAAAATGCGCAATAAAAATCTGCGTTTTGATCAGTTGTATGATATTCGAGCTCTACGCGTTATTGTCAAAGATGAGCGCAGCTGCTATAGCACCTTGGCGTTGATTCATGCAATGTGGACACCAGTAGCCAACGAGTTTGATGATTATATTTCTCGCCCAAAACCCAATGGCTATCGTTCATTGCACACTGTAGTGGCGGATGACCAAGGGCGCACCTTTGAGATTCAAATTCGTACCGAGGAAATGCACCACTATGCCGAGTTTGGTATGGCGGCACATTGGCATTATAAAGAATCTGGTGCTAAGGGCGGGCAAACCAAAGTCTCCGAAGAGGAACAAAAAATAGCATGGATGCGTCAGTTACTGGCTTGGGACCATGAGGAATCCCAGGCGCAAGCGGATCATCCAGAGAGCACACCAGAACATATTTATGTTTTAACACCGCAAGCACGGGTGATTGAGCTACCTTATGGAGCGACGCCGGTCGACTTTGCTTATTATTTGCATACGGATTTAGGGCATCGATGCCGAGGCGCCAAAGTTGACGGACAAATGGTGCCACTACTGACTAAACTAAAAACAGGGCAAACCGTTGAGATCATTACGACAAAATCAGGTGGGCCGTCGCGTGATTGGTTAAATCCTCAGCTTGGCTTTTTAGCAAGCCCGCGCTCCCGCGCCAAGGTGCGAGCCTGGTTTAATGCGGTTGAGCTACAGCAGCGGATTAGCCAAGGCCAAACTATGGTAGAAAAAGAGCTGCAGCGCATTGGTCGAACTGCGGTCAACCTGGAGCAGCTTGCACAGAAATTGGGTTTTGCTCGAGCCGATGATTTGTATATCGCAGTAGCTAAAGATGAATTTAGCTTGCGCCAAATCGAAAACAGCTTTAAAGCACCTGTTGCTCCCGAGGCTGAGCCCCAAACAAAGGTGTTTGATGCTAACCGGAGTAGCGTTACGCGCACAGGTCGTAGTGGTGTACTGGTGGTAGGTGTAGACTCACTAATGACACAACTAGCGCGTTGTTGTCGTCCTGCTCCACCGGATGGCATTAGTGGCTATATTACTAAAGGGCGTGGGGTCTCTATTCATCGTAGTGATTGCAAATCCTATGCTGGGCTAATCGCTGCTCAACCTGAGCGCGCGATTGAGGTGGATTGGGGAGATACGGGCGAAGCGTTATATCCTATTGATTTGTTAATCATCGCTTCAGAGCGACCTAACCTGTTGCGTGATATCTCCGAAGTTTTTGCACGATTACGTGTTAATGTAGTGGGAGTGAATACCCAAAGTCGGCGTTCTTTAACCCAAATCGTTTTCACCATCGAGGTGCAGCACGGTGATCAAATCCAACGTACCATTAGCGCTCTTCAGGAAATCCCCGGTGTGCAAGCGCAACGTTGTTGATAGGTGCTAATTCTAATTCGCCCCACTCGTGCTTTGCCCTGAAACTGGTAAAATGCTTTTTTTACACGATCGTCGTGACATGATTACATACAGAGAGTAATAGCCTTGACAACCTATAACTACCCCGATCAACAAGGCCATTTTGGGCCGTTTGGTGGATCTTTTGTAGCGGAAACCCTTGTTCATGCCTTGGACGAATTACGGGCTGCTTACGACAAATATCGTAATGATCCGGATTTTCTTCAAGAGTTTCATTATGAGCTAAAGCATTTTGTAGGTCGCCCATCTCCTATCTATCATGCAAAGCGATGGTCGGAAAAACTCGGGGGCGCGCAGATTTGGTTTAAACGCGAAGACTTAAACCATACGGGGGCACACAAGGTCAATAATTGCATCGGACAGATCTTATTAGCGAAACGTATGGGCAAACCCCGTATTATTGCTGAAACCGGTGCTGGCCAGCATGGTGTTGCCACGGCAACGGTTGCCGCTCGCTATGGTATGCAGTGTGTGGTTTATATGGGCAGCGAGGACGTAAAAAGACAGGCCTCGAATGTCTATCGTATGAAACTGTTAGGGGCCGAAGTCATACCGGTTTCCTCTGGTTCGCGTACCCTTAAAGATGCGCTGAATGAAGCCATGCGTGACTGGGTGACGAATATTGAAAACACGTTTTATATTATTGGTACCGTGGCGGGTCCACACCCTTATCCAGCTATGGTGCGAGATTTTCAGTCCGTTATTGGTAACGAGTGTTTGGAGCAAATGCCGGCTGAAATCGGTCGGCAGCCTGACTATATTGTGGCAGCCGTTGGGGGCGGCTCAAATGCTATGGGCATTTTCTACCCTTACTTAGATCAAGCGGATGTCAAGCTGATCGGGGTCGAAGCAGGCGGCGAAGGGCTGACCACTTTAAAACACTCTGCTTCTTTGAATGCGGGGCAGGTAGGGGTGCTACACGGTAACCGTACATACGTACTACAGGACGAGGCCGGTCAGGTTCAGGCCACGCATTCCATATCTGCTGGGTTGGATTATCCCGGTGTTGGTCCCGAACATGCTTGGTTAAAAGATTCACATCGTGCGCAATATGAAAGCATTAACGATGATGAGGCACTACAAGCATTCCACGATTGTTGTCGTATCGAAGGAATCATGCCTGCCTTAGAGTCGTCACATGCGATTGCACAAGCCGTTAAGATGGCTCCTTCCTTGCCAAAAGACAAGGTGATTTTGGTGAACCTGTCAGGGCGTGGCGATAAAGATATGCATACTGTAGCCGAGTATAGTGGTATTAGCCTTTAACTTATGGGTGTTTTTATGTCAAATCAATCCAATCCACGCTTAAAGGCTGTGTTTGAGCGCCTAAACGGGCGTGCGGCTTTAATTCCTTATATTACGACTGGTGACCCGGCTGTTGAGGCGACCGTGCCTTTGATGCATGCTTTGGTTCAAGCCGGAGCCGATGTGATCGAGCTTGGGGTGCCCTTTTCTGATCCGATGGCAGATGGTCCAGTGATCCAGCGGGCGGCAGAGCGTGCCGTTGCTCGTGGCGTCTCGTTGAGAACGGTTTTAGATATCGTTAAAAGCTTTCGTGAAGACGATAGCACGACGCCGGTGGTGTTGATGGGATATGCGAATCCAATCGAAGCCATGGGGCAACAGGAGTTTGTGCAGGCTGCGGCACAAGCAGGGGTAGATGGGGTTTTAACCGTAGATTATCCGCCTGAGGAGTGCGAGTCATTTGCACAGGATTTATCCTCTCATCATATCGATCCTATCTTTTTGTTAGCACCTACGTCTACAGATCAACGTATCCAACGTATTGCTGACATCGCTCGTGGTTATGTTTATTATGTGTCCTTAAAAGGTGTGACCGGCTCGTCCTCATTAGATGTCGAGGACGTCACAAAGCAACTACAGCGTATTCGTCAATATGTCACAATTCCCGTAGGGGTTGGTTTTGGTATTCGTGATGCCCAAAGCGCAAAGCAGGTCGGGCAGCATGCGGATGCCGTGGTGATAGGTAGCAAGCTGATCGAAACCATGGAAAATCATGTGAATGAGCACGACGGTGATATTCCGGGTGCTATTCAAGCAGCGGCGGACTGGTTGGCTACGGTACACCAAGCCCTAACGGATTAGTTTTATTTTTAATCATAATTAGGTGCTTATGATCAGCACCTAATTCTTTACGGTCTAACCTGATTTAGATCAGATGAACAGGATTACCCAATGAGCTGGATCCAAAAATTATTGCCTCCTCGAATTAACCGCAATCATGGTGCGAGCAAACGTGTGCCTGAAGGGTTATGGGTTAAATGCCCGTCATGTGAGTCGGTGCTATATAAAGAGGACCTACAAAATACGTTAAATGTTTGTCCTAAGTGTAATCACCATTTACGTCTTAAAGCCCGTGCGCGTATTGATGCGTTATTAGACGCTGATCATCGTGTTGAAGTTGGTGCGGCGATTCGTCCGCTGGACCCGCTTAAGTTCCGTGATACAAAAAAATACCCAGACCGGGTAGCGCAAGCTGTAAAAGATACGGGCGAATCCGAGGCGATGGTGGTCATGGCGGGTACGATTTTATCGATGCCAGCCGTGGTAGCTTGCTTTGAGTTTGAGTTCATGGGTGGTTCCATGGGTTCTGTAGTGGGAGAGCGTTTTGTACGAGGAGTACAAGAAGCGATTCGCACACGCTCGGCATTTATTTGTGTGGCGGCCTCGGGTGGTGCGCGCATGCAGGAAAGCTTGTTTTCTCTGATGCAAATGGCAAAAACCAATGCCATGTTGGTCCAGTTAGCCGAGGCAGGTTTACCATTTATTAGTGTATTAACTGATCCCACAATGGGTGGTGTGTCAGCAAGCTTTGCGTTTATGGGCGATGTGGTCATTGCTGAGCCCAATGCGCTGATTGGTTTTGCTGGGCCACGTGTGATTGAGCAAACAGTACGAGAAAAATTACCAGAAGGCTTCCAACGAGCAGAGTTTCTGCTCGAAAAAGGCGCCATTGATATGGTGGTGGATCGCCGTGAGATGCGCCAAGAGTTGGCTGCTTTGATGGCGATTTTAATGCGCCAGCCGGCAGAGGCCGTGCAGCCGCGCTAAAGCTACCAGTGAGGACGAATGGCTTATATTAGACTCAGATCACGACCTCATTAATAAAAAGGACTGCGTTCGTATTAAACGAACCAGTCCTTTTTTGTATTTATATACCGCTAAAAATAAGCGATTGAAAAAAGAGTAATACGAAAACGCTGCCCTCTGTAAAAAGAGGGCAACTAAATAGATTACAGCTTCGTTTCAATCTGTTCTAAGACTTCATTTTCCACCTGCGGGCTCGCTTTGCGTGGACGGCCTAGGGGGATGCTTTCGATTGCAGTGCTTAGGTCTGCTGTGGCGCCTGCGCGCGTCTGCACTAATTCTAGGCCGGCTTGCTCTAACATAGGTTGCAGTAGATCCGGATTAAAAACAGCCTGTGAGTGGAGAGCAGGTGATACTGATACGGTCTCTACCTCGGTAATGTTGGAGGCTGTTTCCTCTGGTTCTGGGTTTTCACCTGTTTCAACCTGTACGAGTGGCTCGTGGTTGATGGGCTCTGCCCAGCGTGAGCGCGCAGCACGTCCAGCGGGTTGCTCGGGCTCGGGCGTGGTTTGCTCCGCAGGGGTGGCACTCGTTTGTACTAGCTCCAAACCAGCTTGAGCTAAATGAGCTTGAAGTTGATCCACGGAGGGTAAGAAATGTTCTTCTATCACCTCTGTGGCGGGTTTTATGGGCTCAGCAACAGGAGGTTCGCTCACTTCGATAGAAGGGCTAGACGTGGACTCCTGAGCTTCAGTCACAGACAGGTCAGGGGTGGGATCTGTTGCTGCTGGACTAGCCTGCTCAGCGCTAGATGCTTTTTCCGCCGTATGCCCAGGCTCTGGGCTCGTTGAGGTTGGCTCAGCTGCATTGGTCTCTTGTTCCAACACACTGGCATCAAAGCGTGGCGTTTCGTGGGTAATGATTTTAGGGCTGTCTAAGTCGCCTTCTTCATCTTCCACGGTGACAGTGCTGATTTGTTCCGCTTCATTGGGGCGACGGCTACGACGATTACGACGTCGGCGGCTACGACGTCGCTCATTAGGCTGCTCATCATCAGCAGAGCTGATGGGCTGATCAGTATTGGTTACTTGCTCGGCCACGGCCTGATCTTTTGTGTCGCTAACCGGTGGAGCTATGCTAGCATCGGCTTTTGGCTCAGCTGTAGCAGCTGGGTCGATTGTGACAGAGTCGTCCTGCTGTTGCTGCTGTTGCGCTATATCCTCGTTAGTCGCTGTTTCACGACGACGATTACGTGGACTACGGCGGCGGCGACGATTTGGTTGCTCTTGAGTTGACTCATTGTCTGTTGCAGGAGCAACGGCAGAGCTCGTGGCTGTTACTGCGGTAGCCGGCGTCCCTTTTGCTTGTTGGCGTCGTACACGCGCGTTGCGTGCTGTTTCTACGACGGCAGCTTTGGGGTCTGTAGGATCTGGGCGTCGCTCTTTTTTGTTGCGGTTTTGGCGCTCGTTAGGTGTGCGACGGTCCTGTTTATGGCGAGCAGACCGCTTTTGAGGGGTTGAGGGTTGATTTTCTGGGGCCTTGTCCTCGTTGGCCGCTGGGGTAGCAACAAGGGCTTTAAACCACGCCCCTAGACGGGAGAAAAAGCTAACGGTTGGCGCTTTGTCTCCATTGGAGCCGGGGGCGGGTTGTGCGGGAGTAATCCCTTTCACAATGGCCTCGGGGCGTGTTTTGATTTCGTGGGTGCGATGAGGGGTTAACGTGGTTTCCTCTTCCACTTTGACTTGTTGATAGCTAGAGCGCAAGTCTTCTAGACGAGGGTCGTCGTGGCGTAAGCGCTCAATAATATGGTGTGGGGTCTCTAGGCCTTTATTCGGGATAAGGGTTAAATTGACATTGAGGCGAGACTCGATTTTGGTGATGTCATTACGTTTTTCATTCAAGAGATA
>JAAYRP010000192.1 GCA_012518715.1 Alcaligenaceae bacterium
GCAAGCACTAAAGCCCCAAACGTCACGATAGGCGTATACACCTGAGAAAAACGATCCACAAAACGCTCTACAGGCGCTTTGCTTTGTTGTGCTTGCTGCACTGAAATGGCAATACGAGCTAACAAACTCTCATCATAAGTGCCTTGTGTGCGGTATTGCAGCTCGCCCATGCCGTTAATCGAACCCGCATACAGCCTATCCCCGCTCTGCTTAAGTACGGGTAAACTTTCACCCGTGATCGGTGCTTGGTTTACTGTTGACGAGCCCGCTTGCACCACGCCATCTAAACCAATACGAGCACCTGGCTTAACCTTTACCAAACTGCCAGCGGCTACGGTTTGAGCTGGCTGTAAATGCCAGTGCCCCTGCTCATCAAAAACCTCAACCTCGTCAGGTGCCAAAGCCAATAGGCCATCGACAGCGCGGCGTGCTCGATCCAAAGAGCGAGCTTCGATATATTCTGCCAGCGCAAACAGTGACATCACCATCGCTGCTTCAGGCCACTCTCCCAGTAACACCGCCCCAGTCACCGCGATGCTCATCAACGCATTGATATTTAAATTACGATTAGTTAAGGCAATAAGGCCCTTTTTATAAACCGTCCCCCCCGTTAATGCGATGGCTATCACCGACAAAGCAACCACCATCCAAGAAGGCCATACGAGCCAGGCGCCCAACTCTGCCAACAACGCCAAAAACACGGCACTTATCACCATCACAAGTGTTTTTTTCCCATGAGACGGCTTAAGCGTTTTAGGCTGATCCCCAGCTTGAATCAACACAGGATCCATGCCTAAGCGTTGGATAGCGGATACCACTTGAGGGCCATAATCAGCTGTATGTAATACATCTAATTGGCGCTGCATCAAATGAAACTGCAACGCGATTACCTGAGCATCACCCTCAAGTTTTTTACGGATGAGTTGCTCCTCTACTGGGCAATCCATTTGCTCAATACGCAGCCGTGTCAGCTCCTGTCCCGCTTGCACCGCTAACGGGGTAACGGAGGAAGGCGTATACGTTGGAGCCGCACAACAACTTGCCGCAGTAGGAGATTCCCTTTCGGGTTGATGCGCCTCGTCGTGGGAGCAACATGATGATTTAGGCCAAGCACTCATAAAATACCTCTTCATTTTCCTGTATGCTTTAAGTAAACACCTTAAAGTCACTACAAGGTCAAGCCATGAAAATCGGAGAACTCGCTCAACTCGCCAACTGTGGTACCGAAACCATTCGCTACTATGAAAAAATCGGCTTACTGCCACCACCACGCCGTGACCACAGCAATTACCGCCAATATCACACTCAACACCTAGAACGTCTACGTTTTATACGTAATTGTCGTAGCTTAGACATGACACATGATGAAATTCGGGACCTACTAGCCTTTATGGATGCTCCGCAAGCCGCCTGCCATCCAGTAACCGAAATCATCACCGAACACCTACGTCATGTAGATGTACGCATCCAAGAATTACAGCAGCTGCGGCAACAATTGCAACAACTCCAGCATGCCTGCGCCCATGAAGGCACCACCGATGACTGTGGTATTTTGGAACAAATTAGCAATATGACCCCTCTACCTGAAAATGAAACACATTTAGGATAAAAAAAGGCACCCCGAAAGGTGCCAAAGGTACTACACACAGATAAACCAAAAAATGCTTATTTATTAAAAAACTGGCGCTGAATCCAAATCCCGACTACCATGGCGGGCAAAAACCACCACGCCATACCAATACCCGCACCAAAAGACACCAGCACAGGGCCAGGGCAATATCCTGCTAACCCCCAACCCACGCCAAATAAAGCACTACCAACCAGCAGTTTTTTATCAATATCCGTGCGCTTAGGAAGCGCCAGTTGCACACCACTTATGGGTTGAATTTTGTCTTTTTTTGCTAATGTAAAGGGAACAATAGCGACCGCAATCGCGCCCCCCATCACAAAAGCTAAAGAAGGATCCCAGTTTCCAGCCAAATCCAAAAAGCTTTGAACTTTATCTGGGTGGGCTAAGCCAGAAATCAGCAAGCCTAAACCAAACAGTAATCCGGCTAGCGCACCACCTACAATCATCATCATGAACGTATTCCTTAAACTAAGCCGAATAGATGGCGAAAGATATACACCGTTAAAAACCCTGTAGCCATAAAGCTTAATGTTGCGACTATGGAACGCACAGATAAGCGTGAGATCCCGCATACGCCATGCCCACTGGTACAGCCCGAGCCAAGGCTACTACCAAAGCCAACAATAAGCCCCGCAATAATCAAAACAGGGATCGAGCGGGGGTTTGCCTGCGGCAGCTGCCCCCCTAGCGCAAGATATAACCACGGTGCGACAAACACACCAATAAGCGCCGCAATACGCCAACCGCGCTGACCACCCCCAAAAACGGACGTGCTTAAAATACCACTAATACCAAAAACGCGGCCATTTATCACTAAAAGAACAACAGCGGCTAACCCGATTAAGGCCCCGCCTAATAGCGACTGCCATGGGGTGAAATTCGCCCAATCAATGGTCATTTGTTTGACTCCTGAGGTGCACAAAACACCTGATAAAGGGTTTGCATAATCGTTAACACATCCGAATTTTCGAGGCGGTAATACACATATTTGCCACTACGGCGCGTTTGTACCAACCCATCTTTACGCAACACAGTAAGTTGTTGTGATAAGGTGGGCTGCTGAATGCCGCTTTCTTCGCCGATCTGAGAGACATTTTTTTCCCCCTCTACTAATAAGCAAAGAATAAGCAGGCGATCAGGATTAGCCAGACGACTAAGTAGTGTCGCTGCCTCGGTCGCGACCTCGTTGAGTTGCGCGATTTGATCAGTATTAACAGACATAGTTGCAAAAGTTTCTACAGACATTATACTTAATTATATATTATTATTTTATATATTAGAAGACTTGAATATGAAGACTCCGCACGCAGAAGCTTTTTTTGATCCGCAAACCTCCACATTCTCTTATGTGGTACATGCTCCTGGTAATGCGCAATGCGCCATCATTGACTCCGTTCTTGATTACGAACCGCATGCCGCTAAAACCAGCACCGAATCCGCACAAAAACTTGTGGACTACATTAAGGCAAACCAGCTTGAGTTGCAATGGATTATCGAAACCCATGCACACGCTGACCATCTTTCTGCTGGTGCCTGGTTGCAATCTCAGCTTGGCGGTCAAATCGCTATTGGTAGCCCCATTACTACGGTACAAAACACCTTTAAAACCATTTATCATCTGGGGGATCACGTCAAAACCAATGGCGAGCCATTCGACGTACTGTTCAAAGCAGGCGACCAGTTCAAAATCGGTGATATGACCGTGGACGTCTTACATGTCCCTGGCCACACCCCTGCAGATATGGCCTATCACGTTCATGATTTGGGTATTTTTGTCGGTGACACCCTATTTTTACCTGACGTTGGCTCGGCTCGTTGCGATTTCCCAGGGGGCGATGCGGAACAGCTGTATGACTCTGTACAAAAATTGTTGAGCTTTCCCGACGATACGGTACTGTTTATGTGTCACGACTACCCTCCTGCTAACCGCGAGCCCCAGCATGCTTGTACAGTAGCTGAGCAAAAACAGCATAACATTCACTTGCGCGATGGCATTAGCAAAGCCGAATTCGTCAAAATGCGCACCGAGCGAGACGCAACATTAGACATGCCACGCTTGATCTTGCCTTCGCTCCAAGTCAATATTCAGGCAGGCAAACTGCCCCAGCCCGAAGACGATGGCCACCGCTACTTAAAAATCCCTTTAAACCGCTTTTAATTTTTTGCTCTAGGGGCTTGCACTTTTAAAAAAGTCTTGTTATAGTTATATTTCTTTGGCGGACACGGCTACACAGCCACCCCAAAGACAAGTAAAAATTTAGTTGATACGGTTTTGAAAAAATAGTTGCAAATTTATTTCAAACCATGCTATACTAAATTTTTAAGCAATTCCCCGATAGCTCAGTCGGTAGAGCGACGGACTGTTAATCCGCAGGTCACAGGTTCGAGCCCTGTTCGGGGAGCCAGAATTCACCTTGTAA
>JAAYRP010000193.1 GCA_012518715.1 Alcaligenaceae bacterium
ACAACGCAACCGCTATGACAGCCGCTACCGCAATAGAAATAAAGAATTGCGTAATCGGCGATAGAGCAGCGCTTGCGCTAGCCGCTCGCATGGCAAAGCGACGTATACGACCATTCACATACTGAAAACGCTCAGCCTCTCGCTCGTAGCCATCGAACAGCTTAATGACTCGCTGCCCCTCGATGGTTTCCCCTACTACACGTGTTAGCTCTGCATTCATGTCTAAGGCGCCACGATTAATGCGACGTAAGCGTTTAGAAATAATGCGTGCGGTTATATAAGCCACGGGCAACATCACAAAAACAATCAAGGTCAGCTGCCAAGACATATAAAGCAGTACCGCGATCAATGCCACCACCGTTAAGCTTTCGCGTACCAATACGGTAATGACCTCGGTGGCAACGTTAGTCAGCGTGCCCGCATCAATAGTAAAGCGGTTGAGTAAGCGCCCTGTATCACCCTCTTTAAACTTGCTATCCGGTAGCACCAGTAAGCGCGCAAACATTTCCTGGCGCAAATTACGCAACATATTGTTTGCCACCAAGGCAAGCAAATAGTTACTGGCATACGAGGCAAGCCCTCGTACCAACATAATCACCACCACGGATAACGGTAATAGCCAA
Source organism: Alcaligenaceae bacterium (assembly GCA_012518715.1). Classification (GTDB taxonomy): domain Bacteria; phylum Pseudomonadota; class Gammaproteobacteria; order Burkholderiales; family Burkholderiaceae_B; genus Paenalcaligenes; species Paenalcaligenes hermetiae. The sequence continues at coordinate 624 of JAAYRP010000193.1, forward strand.
ATATAATAAGGCTTGGCCCCTGTAAACCCATCATCTAAGAGAGGTTTCATGATCACAGCCAAAACAGGCTTGGTGGCCGATACAATACTAACTAACAACACCGCCACAATGACCATTTTCCAATAAGGTCGTAAACGGCTGTAAATTCGACGCCAAATTTCTGCTTCCGCATTAAAATTAGTCGACATAGGAGGCGATTTTAGGTTTTTCAACTACAGTCTCACTTATATACTAGAGAATGGGCGTATTTTAACGCCTAAGTCCTTTAGGCTCTAGCTAGGACCTTATTTTTTGTATTTTTAACATTTATGATGGAATCTCCCTTAGTGTATTTACGCCTTCCAAACTGGTTAGGCGATGTGTGTATGAGCCTCCCCACGCTCGAGGCATTACTCGCTCGGAACTATCGTGTCATCGTCTGCGCCAGGCCATGGGCTAAAACATTATTATCCGGTTACGCACTCACAGGCTTTGTACCAATGCAAGGGAACTGGCACCAAGATGCACGCACGCTACGTCAATATAGAAAAAACCATCAGCATAAAACCTGTTTTGGGCTTAGCCTACCGGACTCCTTATCCAGTGCTTTGATTTTCCGTTGGGCAGGTATTCCTACAGCTGGCTACCGGGATGATGGTCGTCGCTTTTTATTACGCTGGTCTATTAAAAAACCCACAACATCGCTCCACGCCGTAGAATCGTGGTATTACTTAGCGAAACAAGCAACAACAATCTGGCAACAGCCTATCGCCCCCACCCCCATGCGCAGTTTGCACTTAGCCGGTGTGCCTGAAGCCGACCCTACGTTATTTGGTTTAGACCCAAAACAAAAAAATATTCTCATCGCCCCGACGGCTGTGGGTCTGCATAAGGGTCAAGTAAAAATCTGGCCTCACTACGAAGCGCTTACCCAGGCGCTCCAAGCCCAAAACTACCAAGTCTACATGTGCCCGCCACCAAATGAGGTGGAACAGGCCTTGCAAAATGCCCCGTCCGCAACACGCTTAGAGCCATTACCTCTTCTCGCCTTTGCCCAACTTTGTAAAAGCGTAGATGTCGTAATCTGCAATGACTCTGGCGTATCTCACTTAGCCGCCGCCGTCAATGCCCCACAAATTACACTAATTGGTGTCACCGACGCTGCCCGCACAGGTCCTTGGTCTGATCGAGCGATTTGCCTTGGGCAAATGGGAAAATGGCCAAGCCTAGAAAATGTCTTACAACACACACACCTAATTAGTACGACCCCATGAATATTGCCAATCTTTTAACTCAACTGGTTATTCCCATTAACTTTGCTATGGCACTGCTGCTACTGGCCACAGTGCTACTATTATTCAAAAAACGCAAACGGGCCTTTTCCGTTACCTTGATTGCGGTAGCATGGACATGGTTCTGGTCTATGCCCGCCGCCTCAATATGGTTAGGCGGTCATTTAGAAAACCAGTACACTTACCAGGCCGCCGAACATAACCCAATCGCTGATGCTATCGTGGTCTTAGGTGGACACACTGCTAACAGCCGTCATAACTGGTTTGAGGCTTATGACCCAGAAAAAACCACCACTCGCATTCAGCGTGGAGCATCCCTGTATCTGGCACAACGCGCACCAGTAATAGTGGTTTCAGGAGCTGCCTTAGATGGTGGCACTAGCGAGGCCCAGACTATGGCACGCTACCTTAAAAATCAAGGCATCCCCAGCACAGCCATTCTCATCGAAGAACAAAGCTTCACTACGCGCGAAAACGCCCTCTACAGCGCTAAATTACTGCAGGAGCACCAACTTCATACCGTGCTACTCGTTACCTCTGCCCTGCATATGCCTCGCTCTGCAGCGGCTTTTCGTAAAGAAAATGTTCAAGTCATTGCCGCTCCTGTAGCACCGCAAATTACTCGCCCCAATGCTTCATGGCTTTCCATTTGGCTACCTAGCTATCAAGCACTCAATGCTAGTCGCTCTATTATCAAAGAGTATGTTGGTCTTCTCGTCTACTGGATACGAGGCTGGATTTAATTATTATTGATTATCATCCGTGGGCGGCGTAGGCTTCCAATGCACGTTTTTATTTAAAAACCAGAGTTTGCTATAACGAAAAAAACTGCCTGCCGCTGCCACTCCAGCCAAAATAAAGCCCTCTTTACCATCTAAAAAACCGCGGCGTATGACATAAATACGCACAAAAGTCCAAAAAGCTTTGGCAACAATGCCTAACAGACCTATACGCTTACCCCGCTCATGCAATTGCTGGGCCGCCGCTGAGGAGTACTGGTTTGTTTTAGTGATCAAGGTCTCTAAGCTATCATAAGGGTAATGCAATAAATACCCTTGTAAGTCGGCTGTTACCCCTTGCACAACAACACTTTCATGCACCGCCACGTCTTTAAAGCGCCCTTGATCTCGTTTAAACAAACGTACCAAGCGATCCGGCCACCATCCACTATGCTGAATCCAACGATCACCAAAGCTTGATTTTCGCGCTACCGTATAGGCATCAGCCTGCGGGTTGGTCAAGGTGGCTTGAATCTCTTGCGCCAATGAGGCAGGTACGCGTTCATCAGCATCCAAAGATAACACCCACGGTTGGGTGGCTAAATCCAACGCTTTGTTTTTTTGTGGTCCAAATCCAGGCCAATGAGTGGTGTGGTAGACTTTTGCCCCTAATTCTCGAGCGATTTGACAGGTAGCATCCGTACTGCCAGAGTCCAAAACAATAATTTCAGTAGCAAAAGAAACAGAGGCAATGCATTCCGCAATATGCGCCTGCTCATTTTTGGTGATAATAATGACTGATAACATCAGGCTAGGCGGCGTGCACGACGCCACTGTTTAAAAGAATTAAAAAAAGGAGCAATCAGAGGATGATGACTAGCGCGAATACGCTTGCCTAACGTTTTCC
>JAAYRP010000194.1 GCA_012518715.1 Alcaligenaceae bacterium
CGAATTTCCACTGGGTATAAGCGCCCTGAAACCTCTATAATGGGTGCAGGTTTGCCATCAATAGCAAAATGCTGTGCGAACTGCTTTGCATCAATGGTTGCCGAGGTAATAATGATTTTTAAATCACGACGCTTCGTCAATAGTTGACGCAAAAAACCTAATAAAAAATCGATATTCAGACTGCGCTCATGGGCTTCATCGATAATAATGGTATCGTAACGTCGCAACAGCGGATCGCGTTGGGTTTCTGCCAACAGGATCCCATCGGTCATGAGCTTAATTGCCGAGTGCGGGCTGGTTTTATCACTGAAACGAATCTGGTACCCAACCCAATCCCCGATCTCTGTGTTTAGCTCCTCTGCAATACGATTGGCGACAGATGTTGCCGCAATACGACGCGGTTGCGTATGACCAATCATGCGTTTACGGCCACGCCCCAACTCCAAACAGATTTTTGGTAGCTGAGTGGTTTTTCCTGAACCCGTTTCTCCGCTTACAATCACCACTTGGTGGGCTTGTATTGCCGCGGCAATTTCCTCGCGGCGTGCACTAACGGGGAGATCCTCAGGATAATGAATTTGAGGAAAAGGTCTTTTTGATAAGTGCTGATCTGTAGATTTTTGCATGAAACTCGTTTTGTCGTAATCGGTCCAACATTATAATTTTGCTTTACTCTTTGTTCACCCTCTTCATGTCATGACTATGAGCCAATCCAACCTAGACACCTTATCAGCCTTTGATGCCACTGAATTTGCCCCCGCTCAGTTTGTGCGCTGGTTTCGCGAGGTTGCCCCTTATGTGCATCGTTTTAGAGGCAAAATCTTTGTGATCGGCTTTGGGGGCGAACTGATTCGTGATGGTTTTTTAAATACCCTTATTCCTGATTTATCCCTGATGTCGGCACTGGGCATTAAGCTCGTACTCGTACATGGGTCACGCCCACAGGTCAATGAGCAGTTACGTGTTAAAGGCCATAACATTAAGTTTGGGCGTCAAAATGAACCCACAGGAGCCGAAGCATTAGAGTGCGCCAAAGAAGCCGCAGGGGAAATCCGTTTAGACATCGAGGCCGCGTTTAGCCAAGGTTTGCCAAACACACCGATGTCACATGCCCAAATCCGTGTTATTTCGGGTAATTTTGTCACTGCCCGCCCAATGGGTGTGATCAACGGCATTGACTATAAGCACGCTGGTGCTGTACGTAAAATTGATACCAATTCGATTTTACGTTCTTTAGAGCAAGAGTCCATTGTACTGCTTTCTCCTTTAGGTTTCTCCCCTACCGGCGAGGCTTTTAATCTAGCTATGGAAGAGCTCGCTTTAAGTGCGGCCGTTGCCTTGCGTGCCGAAAAACTGATTTATCTCACTCCAAAAGCAGTAGCCACCCAAGATGAAGGCGAGGAAATCGCCGGCGAATTAGCCCGTATTGAGGCCGACAAACTACTAGCGGCCGGACGCTTGGACGAAGACAGTGCCGTCTTTTTAGAATCCGCTTCGCTGGCCGTAAAACGCGGTGTACCACGTGCGCATCTTGTGCCATACACCCTAGACGGAAGCATTCTCATGGAGATTTTTACCCATGATGGGGTCGGCACGATGGTAGTCGAGGATAAGCTCGATGATTTACGCCCCGCGACCTTAGATGATGTGGGAGCCATCTTGCAGCTTATTGAGCCCCTCGAGGCAGATGGCACACTGGTCCCCCGGGGGCGTGCCGTTGTAGAACGTGATGTGGAGCGCTTTACCGTGCTTGAGCACGATGGCATTATTTACGGTTGTGTTTCGATTACGCCTTATTTAAGCGAAGGCATGGTCGAAATGGCCTGCCTGATCGTTCACTCTGACTGGCAAGGCGAAGGCGAGGGCGAGCTGCTACTACGCCATGCTGAAAGCCGTGCCAGAACCTTAGGTGCGTCTTACCTTTTTGTCTTGACCACACGTACTTCTCATTGGTTTATTAAACGGGGCTTTGTACAAGGTACGGTGGATCACTTACCTAAAGAAAAGCAAGCGCAATATAACCGCTCACGCAATAGTCTAGTGTTTATTAAAAAATTAAAATAAGCCATAAGCCTATAAATTACGCGGCATGCTATCGTATCTGCCCTGCCGCGATTACAATGGCGCCTAATCCATGATTTTAAAGGTGTGATATGACTCGAATGGTTCAATGTGTGAAACTAAAAAAAGAAGCCGAAGGCCTAGAGTTCCCCCCTTACCCCGGGGAGCTGGGTGTCAAAATTTGGCAATCCATCTCTAAGGAAGCGTGGGCGAACTGGATTCAAATTCAAACCCGTATTGTGAATGAGAATCGCTTAAATTTAGCAGATTCTCGCGCCCGTAAATATCTTACGGAGCAAATGCAGCGCTATTTATTTGATGATCAAGATATTGAAGCACAAGGCTACGTTCCACCTAGCGCATAAAAAAAGCCCGCATAGCGGGCTTTTAAAATAAAGGCTGTGGACTAATCATCAAAATCAATGTCCTTACCCAGCGCGGTACGCACGGTATTTTTCATACCGGTATGACGAACATCATCACCACGCACCATATAGATCACACGCTCTGCCATATTTTTTGCATGGTCACCCATGCGCTCTAAGGCACGTGCGATAAAAATCAAATCAATAGAGCGAGAAATCGTACGTGGGTCCTCGATCATATACGTAATGATATGACGCAACGACCCTTTCCACTCTTTATCCACGTCTTTGTCTTTGCGGACGACATCTGCTGCCAGCACCATGTCTTGGCGAGCAAAAGCATCCAAAGACTGGTGAATCATGCTCACCACTGATGTACTCATATGACGTAGTTCAACCACTGGCTCATAGCCGCTATCGGCCTCGTAAAGGCGACGCGCCATTTTTGCAATGCGTTCAGCCTCGTCACCGCAACGCTCCAAATCCGTCAGCATTTTAGAAATGGATAACAACATGCGTAAATCAATCGCTGTAGGCTGATTACGAGCAATAATGTTTGTAATACGCTCGTCGATTTCAACTTCGAGGCTATTGACTTCTTTTTCGCGCTCACGCACGAGATCCACTAAGGCTAAATCACCACTAAATAAAGCTTCCATGGCTTGGTCCACCATGGATTCCACCACCCCACCCATTTGTAAAAACAACGAGCGTGTGGTTTCAAGGTCGGAATGAAACTGTTTATTGGTATGTTCGATCATAAAAACCTACATAGACGCAAAAGCGACGAGTTGAAAGGGACCAGTGATAACTGTACTACGACATTATGACATAGTTGTTACGCCTTGTTGTCCGGCCACCAACGCCACGCTCGCGCCAGACAAAGCAAATAAGCCGCAACATACCACACCAGGGATGTCATTAATTTGCGCTTCAAGCTGCGCTGGATCGGTAATGGTGAGGCCATGGACATCAATAATGTCATTGCCATTGTCAGTCACAAAACCGCTGCGCCATTTCACTTGACCACCTAGTTGCTCTAGGCGACGCGTTACCACCTGACGCGCCATAGGGATGACCTCGATAGGCAAAGGAAAGGCTCCAAGTTGCGCCACGACTTTACTCTCATCCACAATGCATAGGAAATGCTGGGCTACAGAAGCCACGATTTTTTCACGGGTGAGCGCACCACCGCCCCCTTTAGTCATGTTTAACTGCGCATCAATCTCATCGGCACCATCAATGTACCAATCCATGGAAGTAACCTGATTTAAATCCAACACCGTAATACCGTGTTGCTGTAAACGCTGGGTCGAGCGCTCTGAACTTGATGCGGCGGCCTTAAACTTATCCTTATGTTCTGCTAAGGCATCGATAAGCAAATCGACAGTGGAGCCTGTGCCAATACCTAAAATGGTATCGGCTTGGAGTTTCGGCAAAATAAAATCAATGGCTGCCGCTGCCACCTGTTGTTTTAGTTGATCTTGGGTATACATAATTTTTTCTTAGGCAAAACGCTGAGCATACAAATCTGGCTTAAAGCCAACGGTTACCATTTGCGAGTCTACCGTAACAGGACGACGCACTAACGTGGGAAATTCAGCAATTAATTGTAGCCAATCTTCATCCGTCGCTGGTGTTTTTTTATCTTCGGGTAATTGGCGCCAAGTCGGCGAAGCCCGATTAACCAGCTTAGGCCACCCCCCTAGCTGTTGCGCCCAGCTTTTTAACTGTGTGCCCTCGATGGGGTGGTCCCGATAATCCACAAACGTATATGACAGCGACTGCTCATCAAGCCACTTCATCGCTTTTTTACACGTACTGCAATTTTTTAAACCGTAAAGAGTAATCATTATAAAAAGCAGCCGCCTTGCGGCGGCTGAGTCATGAGTGATTTTTTTGAAGACGACTGGCCACAATCACACACAGCCCCACCCCAAAAATAAAGAGCGTGGCTAAGGCGTTAATTTCTGGCTTTAAGCCCAAGCGTACTCGCGAGAATACCTCTACAGGCAATGTGGTATAGCCTGGCCCCGATAAAAAAGAAGCAATCACCACATCATCCAAAGACAAGGTGAAAGCCAACAACCAAGCGGCCATCAGCGCTGGCATAATCAAAGGCAGCGTGATGCTAAAAAACACTTTTAATGGCGTTGCCCCCAAATCTAAAGCTGCCTCTTCAAGCGAGCGATCAAAATCGCGTATACGGGCTTGAATCACTACCGCCACATAGGCTACACATAACACAACATGTCCAACCCAGATGGTAAAAATTCCATTGCCATCCGGCCACCCAAAAAGCTTAGACATTTCTACGAACATCAAAAGTAACGAAATGCCTAAAACCACTTCGGGAATCACTAGGGGTGCACTGAGCATACCAATATAAAGCGTAAAGCCTTTGAATTTCCCCATGCGCGATAACACATAGGCCGCCCATGTACCAATCACCACCGCAGCGGTTGCCGTTAATGCCGCAATCAAAAAAGAGAGCTTGGCCGCGTTTAGCAGTGCTTTATCCGCAAAAAGGGACTGATACCAACGCAAGGAAAAACCAGACCATGAGGTCATGATGGCGGACTCGTTAAAAGAAAACACCACCAAAAACACGATAGGCAAATACAAAAAGCCAAAGCCAATAAACAAGCTTAATGCACGCCAATATGGATTTGTTTTTAACATGCTGTTATCCCTTTTGCTCTTGCAAGTGTTTGACTTGGCTATATTGGAAAAACACCAGTGGAATAATCAAGATCAGTACCATCACACAAGTGACAGCGGCAGCCATTGGCCAGTCCGCATTATTAAAAAACTCATTCCACATCACGCGCCCCATCATGAGCGTATTGGCTCCGCCTAACATCTCGGGCACCACATACTCACCCACGGCGGGAATAAATACAAGCATCGCCCCAGATATCACACCAGGCATAGATAAAGGCAAAGTGATTTGACGAAAAGCGGTGAAAGGACGTGCACCTAAATCATACGCTGCCTCGAGTAAGCGGGTATCCAATTTCACTAAGCTGGCATAAAGCGGCAAAATGAAAAAGGGCAGATAAGCATAAACAAGACCAATATATACCGCCCAATCCGTACGATAAATTTCTAATGGAGCATCAATTACTCCTAACCACATCAAAAGTGAGTTTAGAATCCCATCGTTACGCAAAATCCCCACCCACGCATACACACGTAAAAGCAATGACGTCCAAAAAGGCAAAATCACGGCCAATAGCAAATAATTACGCGTACTGGGATGTGAGCGCGCAATGTAATAAGCCATGGGGTAACCAATCAGCACACATAACAAAGTGGTAATCGCCGCCATTTTGACCGAGCTTAAATACGTGGCTAGATATAAATTATCGCTAAATAATAAAATGTAACCACGTAAATGCAGAATAAGGTTTAAGGTCTCTTCTTTAAACTCAACTAAGGGCGTATAAGGTGGGACACCAAACTGCAAATCCGCAAAGCTGATTTTAAAAACCAGCAAAAACGGCACAAGCAAAAACAGCAGCAACCAAGCAAACGGGGCAGCAATGATTAAACTGCGCCCCGACGGTTTCAATGAAGAAAAAGTCAGTTTTTTCATGAGGCCAACACCACTGCGCTATCTTCTGACCACCAGACATAGACCTCGTCCTCTACCCCTGGGGCATCAGCCTGAGTTAACACCGAGCTAGGCATATGGGCCTCAATCAGTGTGTCGCTATCTAAACGAATCTGGTAGCGTACATAGCTGCCCATCCATGCCACATGCGTGACTTCTCCACGCCCCCAGTTTGTTTCCTGAGCGGGCTTATTGTGTGACACCTGAACATGCTCAGGACGAATAGACACATGCACCTCCATCCCTAAGGGCTCGCTAACACCATGGTCAACCCGTAAATGGCTGGGTAGATCTTCACTATGGATTTCCACATGATCGGCCTCATCTACCACAATTTCCCCCGTAAACAGATTGGCTGAACCAATGAAGCTAGCCACAAAACGTGAGTTAGGAAAGGCATATACATCGTAAGGCGTACCACATTGCTCGATCTGCCCAGCCGTCATAACCGCAATGCGATCGGCCATGGTCATCGCTTCTTCTTGATCATGCGTAACCATGATGCAAGTCACCCCAACCTGCTCTAAAATTTTGACAAGCTCCACTTGTGTTTTTTGGCGAATTTGCTTATCGAGCGCAGACATTGGCTCATCAAGCAATAGCAGCTTAGGGCGCTTAACTAGACTACGCGCCAGTGCTACGCGTTGCTGCTGCCCACCAGACAGTTGGTGCGGCTTACGACGAGCAAAGCCTGCCATTTGTACCAAATCCAACGCCTCAAACACCCGCTCATGAATTTCATGAGCGGGAACACCCTCTTGTTTTAGGCCAAACGCCACATTGGCTTCGACCGTCATATGAGGAAACAAAGCATAGGACTGAAACATCATATTGACTGGCCGCTTATAAGGCGGCAAATCCGTGATGTCTTCATTATCGAGGTAAATACGCCCTGACGTTGCCTCTTCAAATCCAGCTAACATGCGTAATAACGTGGATTTACCACAACCAGAGCTGCCAAGCAGCGCAAAAAACTCGTGGCGACGTACCGACAAATTAACGGATTTAACCGCTACGGTATCTCCAAAAATTTTTACTAAATTTTCTACGCGGACGAACTCATCTTCCACGCCAGCCCACGAAGGGGTCGCAGAGCGATTATCTAACATCAAAGTGTCCTTTACTTTAAATAAAGAAACGTTAACGACCGGATTTGAGTTCAGACCACATACGCGTCTGTAAACGCTGAATATTCAATGGCTGAGGCTTAATCACAAATAATGTTTTTGCCACATCGGCAGGCGGATAAATCATTGGATTGTTCGCGACCTCAGGAATGACGTGCTCTCTCGCTGTTTTGTTGGCATTAGGAAAGAACATGGTATTGGTGATCGCCGCATGTACCTCTGGGGTTTCAATGTAATTGATAAAAGCATGTGCCGCATCAACATGTGCAGCCCCTTTAGGAATCGCCATGGTATCAAACCAAACCGGTGCGCCCCCTTCGGGAATATAGTAATCCACCTTGTAGTCTTTATTGGCTTGACGCGCACGGTACGCGGAGATCATGACATCCCCCGAAAATCCATAGACCATACACAAATCCCCTGCCGCTAACTCATCGATATAACCAGAAGAGCTAAACTGACGAATATAAGGGCGGATAGTTTTGAGCAAGGCTAAGGCTTCTTTATAGTCCTCGGGGTCGGAGCTGTTTGGATCCTTGCCTAAGTAGTGCAAAACCGCAGGAAACACCTGAGCGGCTTCATCCAACATGGAAATACCACACGCTTTTAGCTTTTCGGCGTTTTCAGGCTTAAAAAGCATATCCCAGTCGCCGAGTTTAACGTCCTCGCCCATGATTTTTTTCACTTGGGTGACGTTATAACCCAACCCATTTGTCCCATAACCCCATGGAATCAAATACTCATTGCCCGGGTCCACATCAGCCAAAACCGCCATGATATCTGGATCTAGATGCTCCCAGTTTGGAATTTTGGACTTATCCAGCTTTTGAAATAAACCACCTTCGATTTGGCGCGCCGCATAATGCGTCGATGGTACCACCACATCGTAGCCAGACTTACCTGTCAATAGCTTTGCTTGCAAGGTATCATTGCTATCAAAGGTGTCGTAACGTACTTTGATACCAGTCGCCTTTTCAAAGCCTGACAACGTGTCAGGCGCCGTGTATTCCGCCCAGTTATAAACGTTAACAACGTTGTCCTGCGCCTGTGTTGCA
>JAAYRP010000195.1 GCA_012518715.1 Alcaligenaceae bacterium
ATATTAGTTATTATGCGTAATCATCTGCTGAGTATCAAAGCCTAGGCTCTGGGCATAATTAATAAGATCCAAGCTATCATTCAACAGCTGGCTCACGAGCCCTACCCGTATGAAGACAACGCATTGACTTGTGCCATGCAAGAGGTACTAATCCTGGGACTAGAACAAGTTAAAACCTTAGACTTATATGCGCCATTGCCCACAGAGCCACGCTTGCAGCAAATGGCACAATCGATTTTACAGCACCCGCAGCAACGGATTCGACTCAGCACATGGGCGCAACGCTTTGCCTGCAGTGAGCGCACGCTCGCACGCCATATTCAAAACATTGATTGCGCTTTTTAAGCAAATCGTAGGCGTAACGCCTGGACAATTTCAGCTTTAAGCCAAGTCTTGCGCTTGGCTGATTTTCACGCCCTGCTCAGCAAACACCTCTTGCGCGACGCGTAATGCATTTAACGCGCGCGGAAACCCCACATATGGCACCAAATGCATAATACAACCAACAATTTCATCGGGGGTCAGCCCTACATTTAATCCTGTCACCACATGCATCCCAATCTGAGGCGTGCCTTGGGCTACCAAAGCGGAAATGGTGGTCAGTACTTTTTGTTTATTATCTAAGCCTGGCCGTGCATACACATCACCAAACGCAAACTCCACCACCCAACGCTGCAAATCCGGTGCCACGTCTTTAAAACCGGCACCAATATCCATGTGCCCAGTGGCACAGTCAGGGGTAGGCACCGTCAGCTCTTTAAGTTTGTCTAAACCTTTTTGATAACGATCTGTGGTCATGTTCTTTCTCCATACAATAAAAACAAACACCCTATAGTAGCAAATGGCGCCTGCCTTATTTTGCAAAAGACTTTACAATAAGCAGTAAAAAGTTTTTCTTTATTAGGGAATTTATCCATGTCATCCCTCTGCAAACTGAATCGATGGTTTCGACTTTCAGTCGCTAGTGTACTTTTTGTTGCCCACCTCCTCCCGACTTATGCCTGCACTCGTGTGGTCTATCTAGGAGAACAGCAACATGTCATTACCGCTCGCTCCATGGACTGGAAATCGGATATAGGCACGAATTTATGGATATTCCCTCGGGGCATGAAACGCTCAGGTGAGGCGGGTCCAAACTCTATTCAATGGCAGTCCAAATACGGCAGCATTATCGCTTCTGGTTATGATATTGCCACTACAGACGGCATGAATGAAAAAGGGCTCGTCGCCAATGTGCTTTGGCTAGTAGAGTCTTCTTATCCTATTTATGATGGCAGTACGCCTGGCCTATCTATTTCAGCGTGGGCTCAATATGTGCTGGATAATTATGCTACGGTACAAGAAGCTGTTGAAGCCCTAGCACAACAACCTTTTACTCTTGTTACTGATAAACTTCCTGGCGAAGACCGGCTCGCCACACTACACCTCTCTTTATCCGACGCCAGTGGCGACAGCGCAATCGTTGAATATATTGATGGCAAACAAGTCATTCATCATGACCGTAGCTATCAGGTAATGACCAACTCCCCTACTTTTGAACAACAGCTTGCTCTCAATACCTATTGGGCACAAATTGGTGGGCTCAATATGCTGCCCGGCACTAACCGAGCTGCAGATCGTTTTGCAAGAGCTTCTTTTTACGTCAATGCGATTCCCAAAACAGATAATCCAGTAGATGCTCTTGCCAGCGCCTTAAGCATCATTCGTAACGTATCCGTGCCCTATGGGGTCAGCACCCCCGATCAGCCTAATATTTCCTCCACGAGTTGGCGTACTCTCGCTGACCACAAAAACCAGCTGTATTTTTTTGAATCTGCTCTAGCACCGAACGTTTTTTGGGTCGACCTAAAACAAATAGACTTCTCGGAAAAAACAGGACAGGTTAAAAAGCTCACCCTTGGACCTAATCAGGCCAATATTTATGCTGGCGAGGTTAGCCATGCTTTTCAGCGCAGTGAGCCTTTTCACTTTTTAGGACTTGCTCAGGAATAGGCATGGCTAATAACGCATAGCTAAGGCTTTTACCATGCGCATCTACGGCCAGCGAGCGCGTAACCCCTCCCCCCAAAGCGCCCTCTAACACAAAATGCAAAGCATGGAGCTGGGGGAGCTCGTAACGGATCACAGAGCCTTTAACTTTTTCTCCTAAAAACTGCTGCACTCGCTCCGCAGTTAAAAACCGTTTTAACCACATAAAATCCGACGCCCGATAAGCGATCACGGATAAAGTAGATTAGTCTTATATAAGACCCTTGACCTTTTACTTATACTCAAATAAAGTATAAGTCTGCCACGTTGAAAATAACGCGCTGTGTTTTTTTAACCTTTTAATACTCGATTTGAGCATAATATGAATCACGTGCAATCTACGGTACCGCCTTTAGCTACGGTGCTAATCGAGCCTGTAGTACGAGCCACCCTAGCCGAAGACTTAGGGCGCGCAGGCGATATCACTAGCGATACCATTATCCCCGCTACCACTCAGTCAGAATTGTATTTGGTCGCGCGCCAAGCCGGTGTACTCGCTGGTCTAGACCTAGCGCGGCTTGCTTTTATGCTGGTAGATCCCAGCATCGATTTTGAAAGCTTACTCCAAGATGGGGCACGCCTAGAACCTGGTAGCCGCATTGCGCGTATCGCTGGGCCAGCACGAGCTTTGCTCACCGCGGAGCGTACTGCTCTTAATTTTCTGTGCCATCTTAGCGGGATTGCTAGTATCACAGCTACAATTGCAGAGCGCATTGCCCCTTTGGGCTGCAAGGTCACCTGCACGCGCAAAACAACGCCCATGTTACGTCATCTCGAAAAGTACGCCGTGCGCGTAGGGGGCGGCAGCAATCATCGCTTTGGTTTAGACGATGCCATCCTCATCAAAGACAACCATATTGCTATTGCCGGCAGCATCCAAACCGCCGTAGAACGCGCGCGTGCTGCAATCGGTCATCTGGTCAAAATCGAAGTCGAAGTCGATACTCTAGAACAGTTAGATCAAGCGCTCGCACTCGGTGTTGACGTGATTTTATTGGATAACATGGATATCCCCACCCTCAAAGAAGCCGTACGTCGTATTAATGGGCGAGCTATCAGTGAAGCGAGCGGAGGTATCACCCCAGATACGGCAGCCGCCATTGCTGCCACAGGTGTTAACCGCCTTGCCATCGGCTGGATCACCCACAGCGCCCCCATTTTAGATATCGGTTTAGATGCGCTCAACCCCGCATAGGTAAACATTATGAAAGCAAAAGCTCTATGGGCTGGCCTGGCCGCCATAGCTCTTAGCGCCGTGGCTGCACTAACCTGGCGCCCACAGGTCAAGGCCGCCGCCACAACCCAAGACATCTACCCCAGCAAGCCTGTCACCATTGTGGTTACTTTCCCCCCCGGCGGGGGCACCGACCTGCTAGCGCGTAAGCTGGGCGAGGCATTGGAACAACGCTGGCGCCAGCCTGTGATCGTAGAAAACCGCCCAGGTGCCAGTGGCAATATCGGAGCGCGCTATGTGGCCGACAGCCACGCCGATGGCCACACCCTACTTATGGTTAATAGTTCGTTTGCCATCAACCCTGGGGTCTACCGCCAACTTGGCTTTGACCCAAAAAAGGATTTTGCCCCAATCATTAATGTGGCATGGATCCCTTCAGTATTGATCGTCGGCGAACGCAGCTCGGTTAATACCTTAGAGCAAGCCCTCGCACAAACACAAGCTGGCTCGGTCGCCTATGCCTCATGTGGCAATGGCACCCCTCAACACCTAGCCGGAGAAATGTTAGCCGAACGCACCCAACAACCACTACTTCATATCCCCTATCGGGGCTGTGGCCCTGCTGTTTCTGATATTATGGCTGGCCAAGTTCCCATGGGCTTCGTGACCATTGCCAGCGCGATGGGCTTTGTACAGCACGGCAAACTCAAGCCTTTGGCTGTTACCTCTCCCACGCGCAGTCCTGTTATGCCCGATGTCCCCACCATGGCTGAGCTTGGTATAAAAGACTATGAGCTAAATCAATGGCATGGGCTGCTCGCACCAGCCGGCACCCCATCCGCGATCATCACGCAACTTAATCAAGAGCTAAGCCAAATTATGCAGCAAGAAAAAATTCAACACGAACTGCAAAATTTAGGTTATACTACGACTCGTAGTACAGCAGATGAATTTACACGCATTATTCATGCGGATATTGATCGCTTTGCCGCACTTACACAACGTGCTGGCTTACAAATCAACTAAATTCATCCTTTTTAATTTTTCTGCAAAAAACACTTGCACAAAATTAAAAACTCATGCTATATTACAGGTCTTGGCTCATTAGCTCAGCAGGTTAGAGCGACGGAATCATAATCCGCAGGTCCCCTGTTCGAATCAGGGATGAGCCACCAAAATTCCAAAAACCCCGCTAAAATTTAGCGGGGTTTTTTTATGCCTTATTTTTCAAGGCGGGCAAATCCCTCTTCTGCCCACTTTAGACTAACGTGCTTGTTTAGCTAGTGGTAATTTTGTTCCCGCAATCGCTCGCTCCTGAATCACATCCCCCTTAAACCGAAACAGCTTAGCTGGGCGACCAGCCGTGCCCGTTGTCATCGCACCCGTTTCTTCTACTAAATTTTGCTGCTCAACCAAACGTCGGAAGTTTTGTTTATGCAACACCCGCCCCGCAATCGCTTCTACGGTTTGCTGTAATTGCAATAAGGTAAAGGCTTCAGGCATGAGCTCAAACATCACCGGACGGTATTTAATCTTTGCACGCAAGCGCGCCATACCTGTGGCTAAAATGCGCCGATGATCATAACGCATCGGCAAACCTAGCGCCCCCTCTTCTCCAAGCTCGTTACTATCACGTGTAGCCTCTGCCACTAACCCCGCTTCAAATAATAACTCGTAGCGCTGCAGCACCATGTCCTCGTTCCAAGGGGAACCATCCAAACCAAACGCATACGCCACCCGCGGCCAGCGCAAAGGCGCCTGCGTGCGATCCGCCTGCGCCCACTGCGTTAATGCTGGAATCAAGTGCCGACTTAACAAATCCGGCATACCTGCACGCCAGTCTTCCCACGGAAAATACCGATACCAGTCCTGCCAGCCTACCTCGGCAACATCCGCATTGGCGCTTTCTACGGTTAAGGCTAAATAGCTTACGGAAATCACACGCTCGCCCGACGCATAAAAACGGCCTTTATCCGCAAACGTATATAATTGCTCCACATAGCCCAGCTCGTGCTGTGTCTGCTCCTCTACCCACTGCCGCAACCCATTTTG
>JAAYRP010000196.1 GCA_012518715.1 Alcaligenaceae bacterium
AAGAAATATAATCAGCAACCGTCACAATCTCTGCCGGAATCTGACTCAAAGGCGCTAAAGGAGTCGTCATCACAGCTCCGCCCACTCACGTAATAGGTTATGGTAAACGCCACTTAATACCGCAAGCTGCGGATGCTGGCTATTCGTGGCGGCTATCGCTTGAATACTCTGATCCAAATCCCACAACATACGTCGCCGGTGCGCTTGGCGTACCATACTCTGCGCCCAAAAAAAGGAAGCCAGCCTCGTGCCAGCAGTTACTGGGTTCACTCTATGCAAACTGGTCCCTGGATACACCACCATATCGCCCGCATTTAATTTAATCGACTGTGTCCCATAGGTATCTTCAATCACCAGCTCTCCCCCCTCGTATTCATCGGCATCGCTCAAAAACAAGGTAGAAGATACATCAGTGCGTAAACGCGCCTCTGTGCCCGCAATAGGAAAAATAGCGTTGTCAATATGATTCCCATACGTACCGCCCCCCTGATAGCAATTAAATCGAGGGGGCAGTATTTTTGCAGGCAAAGCCGCCGCAATATAAGTGGGGTTATTTTGCAAAATATGCAGTAAAAACTGCCCCACTTGCAAACCTACCGGACTGGTTAGCGGTAACTGTAGATTAGCTTTAACATGTTGTGCTAAATAGCCGGCTGTTTTTTTTCCGTCCTCCCATTCAGCGCTGAATAATGCCTGTCTACAATCTTGCACCTGCTCAGGTGTTAAAACATGTTTAATGGTGATCAGCATGGCTTTCCCTTAATGCAAAAGCCGCCCCAGATGGGGCGGCGTCTATGCGGTATCAATGCACGATTTACTCAAAGCGATAGGTCGCATTCAACATATAAGAACGACCTGGCCCCACGTTTGCAAATAATCCCTCATGCGAAGCATCATACACCCGTGTGTTAGTGATGTTATTGACATTAAACTGAAGATTAAAGTTTTTAGTTACATCATAACGCACCATGGCATCATAAACCGTGTGCGATGGGAGTTTTAATACGTTAGCATCGTCAACAAAACGTTTACCCACATAAGTCACACCACCCCCAACGGTCCAATCAGGCTGGACTTTATAGGTTGTCCACAAAGAGGCGCTGTTTTTGGCAATGAATTTAATTTGATTGCCATCATAAACGGCTTCTTTATTGCGGTATTTTTTGATCTTAGGATCTAAGTAAGTATAACCTGCCCAAATATCCCACTTGGGCGTGATCGCACCTGTGGCACTTAGCTCCAAGCCGCGAACCCGATTGCTTCCAGATAACGATACTATTTTCGTAGCCGGATCGGTAGAACGCGCATCCGTTTTATCGGTCTGGAAAACCGCCGCGGTCAACGACAAACGCTCGTCCATCACATCCCATTTTGTACCGAGCTCCCAAGAACGACTTTTCTCGGGTTTTAAATCATGCAATTGTGCCCCGCCCGCTGGACCAGCGGCTTCGCCAGCCTGCCCAAAGTTTTCCCCCGCTGGGTTAGCTGAAGTACCGTAGGACAAATAAATAGCACCATTTTGAGCAGGCTTATACACCACCCCCGCCTGGTAGCTCCAAATATTGTCATCACGAGCAATATGTTTCTTTGTATCAGCGACTTTAAACTTATCGTAGCGCACGCCCCCATTCAGTGACCACTGATCATTTAGCTCAATCGTGTCAAACACGTAAACAGAGTGCGTTTTGATATGACCATCTTTTAGTTTAGGGCCGTAATCAATATGGCTATTGTATTGACGATGAGGATTCGGATGCCAGAACGAGTCGGTATCCCCGCCTGGGCCGCCTTCCATGGCTTTAGAATAAATTTCTTCCTTGCTGAACTCTAAACCAGCCGCAAAATTATGCTTTAGTGACCCCGTGGTAAAGGAGCCAAACAAATCCGTCTGGTTGATCAAGGACTCACTTTTACGCCAGCGCATACGGTCCGCTCGGGTAAACTGCAAGCCAGCGTCTTCAGTAGCACAAGAACCGCCAGCACCAGCGGCACAATTATCAAATGAGGGGCGCGTATAAAGGTAGTGGTTTAAGCTCGTGCCATAGCGGGTAGTATTACGTACCGTCAGCTGCTGATTAATATCATGCTCTAACTGTGCCGTAGCGGTATCAAACTTATTTTCACGAAAATCCACCCCCGCACGGCCGTAGTAATTATCACGATCCACCTTAATGGGAGTGACACGATCTGGATTTGCTGCATTACGGAAAGGAATCCCCCAATCTGGGGTATCTTTGTTTTCAATATGCGCGTAGCTAAGAGTCACACGTGTAGGTGTACCCAAACCGAAAGCAATAGAGGGGGCAACCCCCCAACGATCCATTTCTACTTCGTTACGCCCAGGCATATCCCCCCCTGTGCGCATCAGGTTCAGACGCACGGCCCCTGTGTCCGAAAACACGTAGTTCCCATCCAGCGTTAAGCGATGTTGACCGCCATTGCCCACACCAGCTGTCGCTTCCGCAAAATCCTCTAGCTTAGGCGATTTGGTCACAAGGTTGATGCTGCCACCGGTGCCCCCGCGCCCCGTGTATGCTGAGCTGGGTCCTTTTATAACTTCGACAGACTCTAGATTAAAGGTTTCGTGGGAGCCACGCGCATAATCGCGTAGCCCATCAATAAAAATGTCCGTGCTGGCTTCGTAACCACGAATAAATGGACGATCGCCCGTAGGGGTACCGCCCTCGCCAGAACCTAACGTAATGCCAGGTGTGGTGCGCAGCACATCTTGTAGCGAGGTCGCGCCGCGATCTTTAATCACCTCTTCAGGAATCACATTGATAGTACGTGGTGTGTCTAACAGCGGTGCCGTCATTTTAGGCGAAGTCACCTCATACGTTTGGTAGCCATCGATTGCCTGTCCCTGTACAGAAATAGTTTGTAACTGCTGTACCGTTGTATTTTCTTCGGTTTGTGCTACGGCAGGCATGGTTAGTGCACTGCAAATAGCGGTATACAGCATAGACTGACGAAACGATATCACCGTTTGACGGGGGTTAGACATGAGGCTTCTCCTATGAGCGAAACAAAGCATTTGTATAAATCGTGACAAATGATAATCATTATCATTAGCAAACGCAAATGGAATTCGATCCGCTCTCTTTTTGTTGTGAGTAGCCAACAAAAAAGCGGTGCTTAGGCACCGCTTTAATCACTATATAATTATTTGAAACTATTGTTGTAGCAACAAACGATTCAAGCGCTGAACAAAAGCGGCAGGCTCATCCAATAAAGCCCCCTCTGCGAGCATGGCTTGTTCTAAAAGCAAAGTAGCCCAATCTTCAAAATCCGCCTCGTCGACCTCGCTAATACGACGCACTAATTGATGATCCGGATTGATTTCTAGAATGGGCTTCACCTCAGGAGTAGGTTGGCCGGCGGCTTGCAACATGCGCAGCAAGTGTGGGCTCATTTCATGCTCATCCACTACCACGCATGCGGGCGAGTCCACCAGCCGCCCAGTGACTCGTACTGATTTCACTTTTTCACCTAGCGTTTTCTCAAGACGCTCCACTAGCGGCTTGAACTCCTCAGCGACCTTTTCTTGCTTTTGTTTTTCCTCTTCATCGGCCAGCTCTGCCAAATCTAAACCACCTTTGGCTACGGATACCAATGTTTTCCCATCAAACTCAGTAAGAAAAGACAGCATCCACTCATCCACGCGCTCACTCAGCAGCAAGACTTCGATGCCCTTTTTGCGGAATACCTCTAGGTGCGGACTATGTTTAGCTGCCGCGTACGAATCAGCGGTGACGTAGTAGATTTTGTCTTGCCCCTCTTTCATACGCCCAATGTAATCGTTCAATGACACATCCTGCACACTGCTGTCATTGTGGGTGGAGGCAAAGCGCAATAGGCCAGCAATGCGCTCTTTATTTGAGGTGTCCTCGCCTACCCCCTCTTTAAGCACTTGACCAAAAGTCTGCCAGAACTGTGTGTATTTATCTGGCTCGTTTTCGGCCAAGTCCTCGAGCAAAGAAAGCACTCGGCGTGCGGAGCCATCACGTATTGCACGTACATCTCGACTCTCTTGGAGAATTTCTCGTGAAACGTTTAAAGGCAAGTCGGCCGAATCAATGACCCCACGCACAAAACGCAAATAATTCGGTAACAGCTGCTCGGCATCATCCATAATAAAGACGCGCTTCACATACAACTTGACACCACGTTTTGCGTCCCGGTCCCATAAATCAAACGGAGCGCGCTTCGGAATATAAAGTAACTGCGTGTACTCGGTACGCCCTTCAACACGGTTGTGGGTCCAAGCCAATGGATCTTCAAAATCGTGCGCAATATGTTTATAGAACTCAATGTATTGCTCATCTTCGATGTCGTTGCGCGCACGTGTCCACAACGCATTGGCTTGGTTTACGGTTTCCCATTCATTAGATTTGATTTGCTCTTGTTTTTCAGCATCCCAATCCTCTTTACGCATCTGAATGGGCAAAGAAATATGATCCGAGTAGCGGCGTAAAATAGCACGTAAGCGCCAGCCATCGGCAAACTCAGCATCTTCTTCACGCAAATAAAGGGTAATAGCGGTACCGCGGTCCGCTTTTTCGGCGGGCGCTACACGAAAATCCCCTTGACCCTCAGATTCCCATAACACCCCTTCGGTTTCTGGGGTACCGGCGCGACGGCTCAGCACCGAAACTTTTTCAGCCACAATAAACGACGAGTAAAACCCAACCCCAAACTGGCCAATTAACTGGGCATCTTTTTGCTTGTCACCGGTGAGTTGACTAAAAAACTCCTTAGTTCCCGAGCGGGCAATGGTACCTAGGTTTTTCACCGCCTCATCGCGGCTCATACCGATCCCATTATCCGAAATGGTAATAGTGCGTTGCTCTTTATCGTACTCCACACGAATACGCATCTCGCCATCGCCTTCGAGCAAATCTGGATTATCGATGGACTCGAAGCGCAACTTATCGCACGCATCCGAAGCATTAGAAACCAGCTCGCGCAGGAAAATTTCCTTATTGGAGTACAACGAGTGAATCATCAACTGTAAAAGTTGTTTGACCTCTGTTTGAAAACCAAGGGTTTCCGCATTTTGTTGTTCGACTTGACTCATGATGACTCTTTCTAAACAAGTGGGTTAATCACATTGCTTAGCTAAATGGGGTTGATTCGATACATTTCAAGGCTACGTTATACTGTAGGCTTCAATGGGTAGCTGCAACAACAATAACAAGCGCACCCTCCTATCCCTCTTGATTCATCCATAAAACCATGAAACAGGTCATTCAAGAACAAAACGCGCGCCCCATTAAAATCTGGACTCATGACATTGATCCAGCTGCACTCGAGCAATTAAAAAACGTCTCTAAACTCCCCTTTGTTCATAGCCATGGGGTTGTCGCCATGCCGGATGTACACGTAGGTATTGGTGCCACCGTGGGCAGCGTGATTGCAACGGATAGCGCCGTAATTCCGGCGGCCGTTGGTGTGGATATTGGCTGTGGCATCAATGCGGTGCGCCTCTCACTCAAGGCCACGGATCTGCCTGACAACCTCGCCCCTATCCGCCACCAAATTGAACGTGATGTGCCCTTAGGAGCAGGAGGCGCGCACAAACATAAGAACATGCCAAAATTTGATCCCGAGCTGGCACAGCGCCTTCAGCAAATCACCACCAAACACCCGCGCTTAGAAAAAAACAATGCCCAAAAACAAATCGGAACGCTAGGTTCAGGCAATCACTTTATTGAAATCTGCTTAGATCAAAATGACGATGTCTGGGTCATGCTGCACTCAGGCTCACGTGGCATTGGCAATCTGATTGGACGCTACTTTATCGAAAAAGCTAAAAAGCGCATGGAAGCATTTGGTATCCAGCTCCCTGACAATGATTTAGCTTACCTACCCGATGACAGCGATGATTTTAAAGACTACGTAGAAGCAGTCCAATGGGCTCAAGATTACGCTTTTGAAAACCGACGTGTCATGATGGAAAAAACCATCGCCGCCATGCGCCGTCATATAAAAAAACCGTTTCAAATCACCCAAGAAGCCATTAACTGCCATCATAATTACGTCGAGCAAGAGGAACATTTTGGCCGCAAATTGTGGGTGACTCGCAAAGGGGCCATTCGAGCTCGCGAGGGCGATCTGGGTGTCATTCCAGGCAACATGGGGCAACGCAGCTACATTGTACGTGGCAAGGGGAATCTTGACTCCTATTGCTCTTGTGCCCATGGGGCAGGGCGTAAATTTAGCCGTAGTGCCGCACGCAAACATTTTTCCGTAGACGATTTACGCGCACAAACCGAAGGCGTGGAATGCCGTAAAGACGCCGCCGTCCTTGATGAGCTACCTGCCGCCTACAAAAACATTGACGAGGTCATGGATAATCAAAAAGACCTCGTCGAAGTGCTACATGTTTTAAAACAAGTGGTATGTGTTAAGGGCGCTTAAAAATCACGACTAACCAAACCACCAACCAAAGGTGCACTAAGCGCACCTTTGGTATTTTTTTTTGTGCTTTCAAAATGCCCATCCCTAAAATGAGACCACTCAAAACTCACAAAGGATGGAACAATGTCAACAACACCAAGTGCACAAGAAATTATTGATCGCGCTATTGCGCTGATTCCTACGCTACGCGAACGCGCGGCAGAGGTAGAAAAAAACCGCATGGTTTCCAAAGAAACTATTCAAGACTTCCAAGACGCGGGTTTCTTTAAAATCCTTCAGCCTAAACGTTGGGGTGGCTATGAGATGAGTCCCAACGTACTAAACAAAGTACTAATGGAACTTGGTCGCGGCTGTCCTTCCAGCGCGTGGAATGTCATGGTTTTAGGCGTACACCCTTTTGAGGTTGGCTTGCTTGATCCCAAAGTAGGTGATGAAGTATGGGGAGAAGACCCTACTGCTTTGATTTCTTCCTCCTACGCCCCCTTTGGTAAAGTCACGGCCGTGGAGGGCGGTTACGAACTTAACGGCGAATGGCTCACTTCTAGCGGCTGTGATCACGCCGCGGGTGGTGCGTTTTTAGGCGGCCGCGTTCAAGAAAACGGCGGCATGGTATTCCGTTCTTTCTGGGTACCTGCCAAATACCTCAAAATCGTAGATGACTGGCATGTAGTAGGTCTTGCCGGAACCGGCAGTAAAAAACTCGTCGTTGATAAGGTATTTGTTCCCAGCTACCGTAGCCATGTGATCGGTGATTACAATGAATCCACCCATGGGCATGTCAATAACTTATACAAAATGCCCTTTTTCTACGTATTCTACGCAGCGGTTTCTTCAGTACTGGTCGGCATGGCTCGTGGTATGGAAGACCTTTATATTGAACACATGGTACCCCGCCAAAACCTTAACCAAGCCGTGGGAGCCGCTGTTAACGACCCCTTTATTCGTCAACGCCTTGGCGCCGCATCCGCCAAAATCCTGGGTGCAGCCTCACGCATCCTAGCCAATACAGATGAAGCATGGAGCTATGCCTCCAAAGGTGAGCTGGTACCCCTAGACGTTCGTATCAAACACTTTGCGACCAACCAGTTCACTGGCGGAGAGTGTTTTGAGGCGGCTCATATGTTGTTTAAAAAGACCTCTACCCGTGGTGTTTGGCTCAGCAGCCCCTTACAACGTCAAATGCGCGATATTTTGGTGGCAACCAATCACATCACGCAAAACGAAGACAACATCGGTGATCTATTTGGTGGCCAATTACTTGGCGCCAAGCTTCCCGTCCCGAATCCTTTTGGTGTGAAATAAGCAAGGGTCGACCATGACTTTAATGCAAAACATGGATATTAATCAGCTGCTAGACTGGGTACCCAACCCAGCCCTAGCAGAATTACCTGCTGTTCAAGAAAATGAACACCGCTTGGGTATGCGCCAATTTGCGGCTGCCACTACGGTTATCACCACCCTACACCAGCAACAACCATCCGGCTTAACCGCCACGGCTGTCTGCTCGGTCACGGCGGAACCTGCACGACTGGTCGCTTTTGTCAATAAAAATACCTATGCGGCGCAACAAATTCTTCAAAGTGGCTTACTCTGTATCAATGCCCTAGCTGGCGATCAAGCTGAATTAGCTTGTATTTTTGCCGGCATGCGCAAAGCCATTGCACCACAAGATCGCTTTCAACATGGTCAGTGGGAAACGCTTGTAACCGGTGCCCCCGTTTTGGGGGGTGCTAAAGCCAACTTTGATTGCCGCGTTGTCAAAGTATTTGATGAAAGCACACACTACGCATTTTTATGCGACGTGCTAGCGACCCAAAGTAATGAGGATTCGTCGGCTTTGCTGTATATGGGCGGTGCATTTTATACATTATCTGCCACCCCCGTTGCGATCTAAAGCCATAACGGAAAAAGTGCTAATGACATACTAACTGCTCTTCTATTTTTGCTACTGTTTCTTGCAAGTAACTTAAATAACGAGCGGCAGCAGCCTCTGGAGTTAGCACTTTTTTCAAAAAAACCAAATTAATGGTTGATAGCACCCGGTTTTGATAAAAAACAGGCAAAGCAATCGCGGCTATACGACTTTCCTTGCCCCAATCCCCTTCATTACTGGCATAGCCTCGACGTTGGGTTTTATCAATAAGCTGACGTAAAAATACGGGGTCTTCGGCAAGCTGAGCCTGAGGTGTAGACTCAAGCTTAATCAAAGCCAGTAATTGCTGCCGCTCCTCTTCGGGACAAAAGCAAAAATAAGCCCGTCCCGCGGCCGTCGTTAATAACGGTAACCGTCTACGTACCATCGACCGATGAAAAGACAAGGAGCTAAAACGGTGCGTGGTTTCCCGTATTATCATCGCCGAGCCATCAAGCGTACATAAATCCGAAGGCCACAAGGTATGCTGCAATAGATCTCCAATCGCCGGTGTCGCAATTTCCGTGACCCAATCCTCGTCTTTAAAACCCTCGCCTAACTGCCGTACCTGATAACCCAATCGGTAGCTATTATCTGATGGGCTACACGTGATATACCCCTCTTCCATCAAGGTTTGTAATAAACGTTTTACCGTTGTGCGATGTATTCCTGTCGCACGGCTAAGCTCACTAATCGACGCCGCCCCTGAGGCGAATGTACTCAACGCTTGCAACAGCGCTAAACCTCTGGCTAGACTTTGTGATTTTTTATAAGGGGAAGAGGGGGTAGACATAGTTATCAAAAAAACATGCAGTAAATAAGCACTATTCCTATTTCGCGAGTACTTGACTCATTACTTCCTGCAGGCGTTGATACGCAGTCTCAACGGATAAGTGACCAGCCTGCAATTGACGCCAAGCAATCACACCATCGGGACGCACCAACAACACCCCATCCTCATCCATTTCTCGGCGACGTTGCCATTCACAATATGGATCTTGATAGTCCAACGAGCCAATTACAACAACGGATAGAAAATCCCATTTTCCTTGTTTGGCCGCTTCTACCCAAACCTGACCAGACAAGCCAGTCAGCAAAGTAAAGCGTCCCTGACCGACTACATCTAGGGTAGACTTCCTATGTCCGTTTTTTCCTACTAACCAAGCATGAGGGATTTTAGCACCTGGACGGGTGGTCGCTTGTAAGTAGCGCTCTTTATCTCTATGCCACTGCTCAGGCTCTTTATCTACGATCACTGCCGAGGAGACATAGCGCTGGTTCATTTCAACACCTTGAGCACTGAACTCCGTCTGTTTTAGCCGTAATGCCTCTTCGGCTGCCACCCGCGCCTTTTGTCCCTCTGCACAAGGGCTACGAAAACGTTCAATTCCTGCAGCAATGGGATATTCGGCGCCCTCCACTCTAAATACCGCTTGCAGTGGAGCATAATCCAAACGTGACTGGTTCGCACGTAAAACGATTTGTTTACCTACGGGAGCTCGCTCCGGTGTGTAGGTATTTAATAATGCCTCTCCAGCCTTGCCCTGAATCACATACGCCAGCTTCCAAGCCAAGTTAAACGCATCTTGTACACACGTGTTAAGTCCGAGCCCGCTAGAGGGGGGATGTCGATGTACGGCATCGCCCGCACAAAAAACACGCCCCTTATCATACTGTGGCGCATATGCCTGATTCACGTACCACGTTGATTTATTCAGAATCTTAGGCTCTAGTTGTGGATCACCGACAAGCACTCGAATTTTATCAATAACCTCATCGTCACTTAAGTCCGGATCACCCTGATTAATATCAAAACCCCAACCAGCTATCCATTGATTCCACGGCTTCACGGCTCTTAATAACCCGAAACCAATTTCTCCAAAAGCAGCCTCTGGTGAACATATCCAGTACAAAATACTGGGTCTATGCTCCACATACTGACTCAAGTCCGCCTCAAAAAGTGTATAAGCGGTGCCTGCACGTGCCATATGCCCCTCTAAGGGCAAACCCAAGTCTTTTAAAACTTGTGAATTAGCCCCATCCGCCCCCACTAAATACTTAGCACGCAAGGTGTACGTTGCCGACGTTAATCGATCCTGTAAAGAAACTGTCACCCCGTCCTGATCTTGCGTATGTGATAGGTATTCCGTATTAAAAGCGTAACTTGCTCCACGCTGCCGTGCATTATTAACCAAAATCGGCTCAATAAGAGGTTGCGGTATATCCAGAAGCTCACAAGGACTACCAGATAAATAATCGCCTTTACGCTCTGGATCCGTGCCCCATGCTCGGATACGCAGTAATTCCTCTCCTGCCAAACTGGTGGTAATGAGGCTATCTCCCATTTGGTCCCAAGGCGTGGCGTATTTATAACACTCCTGCTCTATACCTAAATCACGAAAGACTTCCATAGTGCGTTGATTCGTAATATGCGCACGCGGTGTGTTAGCCACCCAATTCCATCGAGAAACCACATGCAATTTCACACCATACGAAGCCAATGCTAATGCTAGCGTTGAACCCGTTGGCCCAGAGCCGATTACCAGAACATCTGTGTCATAACTACCTAAGGTCATGCCTGACTCTCCCTATCAATATGAATAAAACAAACACTAGCATGCTAGCATGTTAGTTAATTACGTATAATAGGATATTCCCTAACTCGCCGTAGAGAAAAGCAAAAATGAGCACAAAAAACACCCTTGCCTATCAACTCATCCTCTCCCAACTCCTTACAGGTGAATACGCCTTTGGTGATCCAATTTCAGTCAGGGAGCTCAGTGAAAAAAGCGGTATCAGCCGCCAACCAATTATGACGGCTCTCTATCGGCTTCAAGAGCAAGGCTTTGTCGATATTACGGCACAAGTAGGCTGCAAGGTCGTTAACCCAAGCGCCAACGAAATCCAAGATTTTTATGAAATGTTTGCAGCTATCGAGGGGGTCTTAGCTAAACTAGCCACATTACGTGCAACGCCAGAAAAACTGCAAACACTCAAAACTATCCATCATCAAATCGCAGCGCTCGACTCCAGCTCACCTGATATTCAGCACCAATATCGACTGTTAAATATATCCTTTCATAAAGCACTGCACGATCTTGCCGACTCACCCCTAGTTAGCCGACAACAGCAAGCAAACTTTGACTTATCTGACTTTTACTTATTACAGACCCACTCTTTTAAACACAACATGCAGTTTGTCAATGATGACCACCTGGCAATTATCCATGCTATCGAAACACAAAATGCGGATCTCGCAGCTCAACTAGCACAAGCGCATATTCTTGCCGTCGCGGCAGCGATTAAAAATCAGTAAGAGCGTAATATTTCATCTGATAAACATATCGCAAACCTAGGGGTTTTCACTAAGTAGCTCACTGTTTACAAGGAGAACACAGCCCACCTTGTTTATACAGTGAACAAAGCGTTCATTTTCTTTGAGGCTCCCTAATAATTGCTTTAATTTTCTCTAACATAGGTGAGCTCAGTACACCTTACTCTGCTCAGACATCACAAAAAGTAAGATTCCAAATTCTTCTGGAGAGAAAAATGAAGCGTTTTTTAGCATTGGTCGCCGGAGCACTATCGATAAGTTTTAGTTCTATCGCTCTTGCTGATAAGCCCGTCACCATCCGTTTTTCCAACTTTGCTGGCCCGACCTCTTTTTTAACTAAAGGTATTTTTGAGCCACTCATCCAAGATATTCAAAAAGACTCGGATGGCACGCTCAAGATCCAAATGTTTTCGGGCGGTACTTTGGTTAAACCAGAAGATGCCTTTGATGCAGTTCGACGCGGTGTTGTAGATATGGCCTGGAGTCTTACTGGCTATAATCCTGGCCGCTTTATTGCTGCAGGAGTTACCGAGTTTCCCTTACAAGCACAAAATGTACGAGAGGGTTCTGAGGGCGTATGGGCTTTGTACGAAGCCGGTCTAGCTGATGGCTTTGACGGTGTTTATGTATTTGGGCTGTCCTCTTCTGCTGTAGCGCTCTTACACTCGGGGAAAAAAGCCTCCAGCTTAGATGATTTTAAGGGCGAGCGCGTACGCGCAGCAGGCCCTCTTGCCTCGGCCTCTATTGAAGCTCTGGGCTTAACTCCCATTGGCTTACCTGCCTCGCAAGTTGCCGAGAATCTGTCCAAGCGCGTTTTAGCTGGTAGCGTAAATGACTGGGTAGCATTGCGCACATGGCAAATCGCTGACTTCGTTAACTACCATATCGATGTCCCTCTTGGTGCAGCCACTGCTTATGTGATTATTAATCAGAAAAAATACAACAGCTTGCCTGAAAAAGCGAAAGCCGCGTTACAACAACATGGCGGAAAAGCCTTTGTTGCTCGTTGGTCTACCGCTCTCGAGGCAGAGAACCAGCGCGTTAAAGCCGAGGTCCTAGAAGACAAAAAGCACGTCGTCGTCACACCATCTCAAGAAGACCTAGAGCGTTATTCCAACACAGTACAAGCCGTGGTGCAGGAGTGGATTAAAAACACCGACAAAGGACAAGAAATTTGGGATACCTATACAGGTGCTATTGAAAAAACACGAGCTGAGTAATGCCAACACATCTACACACCATTCAAGAACGTAATCGCCTGATCCTTAATGGCACAGGCCAGTGGGTAGATAAATTCAGTGCGCTTGGGGCTATCGTAGCGCTAAGCGCACTGATTCTTCTATCCTTAGCGACCTTACTTGATATTTTTCTGCGCTCTATCAATGCGGGTGGCGTGCGGGGGTTATTTGAGTTAAACGGACTCTTCATTGCTATCATTATTGCTGGCTTTTTGAGTCTAGTTTTTATTCAAAGACGTAATATACGAGTCGACTTAATGAGCAAAGTCGCCGGATCTAACCAGTTAGGGGTGGCACTTATCGCCACACTAACTGAAATGCTCATGATGATAGGCCTAACCACGGTGCTTGGTTTTAGAGCCTGGGATGCCCATCAATACAATGAAACCACGGCAGTCATTGGTCTACCCACCACGGCATTCTGGATCACCACATTTATTATTATGCTTTTAAGCACCCTTCTGGTGACAGGGCGCAGTCTTGCCCAATGGGGGCGGCTTTTACTCACAAAATCCTACCAACTCGCCGGTTTTTGGCGAGGCCTAGGGGTTAGCTTAGGCGCATTAGCTCTTAGCACTGCTCTCCTTTTTCATTTTCTAGGGGGCGACTACAGTGTTGGGCTTCAGGCCACTGTGGTCTTTTTTGCTTTATATATACTGATTGCCGCACAAATTCCTATCGGTGTTGCCCTGGGCTTAATAGGCATCATTAGTTTAAGCCTGCTTTTAAATATAGAATCAGCTTTTGTAATTGCGCAAAATGAAACCGCGCGCGCGCTCACTAGCATCGACATGGCAGCCATCCCTCTTTTTCTTCTTATGGGGAACTTTGCAACATGGGCTGGCTTATCAGGTGATATTTTTAATGCGGGCACCTCCCTTATTGGTTCACGCCGTGGGGGCTTAGCAATGGCTTCTGTAGCAGGTTGCGGTGGTTTTGGAGCCATCTGTGGCTCATCCATCGCCACGACAGCAACCTTTGGTAAAGTCGCCTTTGCCGAAATGGAAAAACGCAACTATGCCCATAGCTTAGCTGCAGGGTGTATCGCGGCAGGTGGTACGCTAGGCGCGCTCTTACCCCCTTCCGTTGTACTAATTGTGTATTGTATTGTGGTTGAAGTCTCCATTCGTGATGCCTTCCAAGCAGCATTACTCCCAGGTTTATTAGCGATGGGGATGTATCTCTTGGCTATTGCGATTGCTGTACGCGTTAAACCCAATCTAGCTCCAACAGTAGAAAAATTTGACTGGGCCATTGCTCGCAAAGCGATGATTCAAGCATGGCGTCCGATTATTCTTTTTATCCTTGTACTCGGGGGCTTATACGGTGGGCTATTCACTACCCAAGAGGCGGCCTCGGTAGGTGCTTTGCTGGCTCTTGCTTTTGCCCTGCTCGCTAAAGACTTTAATTGGCACAAGTTTAAGCTCTCTTTGATGGACACCGCCATTAACTCGGGCGCAATTTATATTATCTTTATTGGAGCTAATATTTTTGCTGGCTTCATGAGTTTTAGCGATGTAGCAAGTCTCATCCTGAACTTTATCAATATTGATACCACACCGCACTGGCTAATTTTACTGTGCCTCGTCATCTTTTATCTGTTATTGGGAACCGTATTTGACACCTTAGCGGCTGTACTTGTCACCACGCCACTGGTCGTTCCTTTAATTCTTGGAATGAATTACGATCTGGTCTGGTGGGGCGTAGTCACATTGTCTCTGGTGGAAATTGGTATGATCACTCCCCCCTTAGGTATGAATGTGTTTGTTATGCGTAGCGTGGTAGGCGAACGCCTTAAACTCAGTCATATTTTCAAAGGAGTAACACCTTTTTTAGTCGCAGACTTAGTGCGTATTACACTACTGGTCGCCTTTCCCTCTATCAGTTTATGGCTGCCTAGCGTTTTGAATAACTAATCGAATGCCTAAAAAATTAGAGAAACCTAAAAAACAAGTCTATCCTCGAGTCCGTGCTTTAGAGCGCGGGCTCGAACTCATCAACGCCCTAAGCGAACTAGGCTGGGCAACCCCTACCGAGCTTGCTCAGCACACCGGTATTCACCGAGCCACGGTGTACCGGTTGCTCGATACTCTTGTTCAAAATAACTATATCCATTTACGACCCAGTGATAGCCGTTACTTTCTTACAAAGCGCATCAGCCACGTTGCAGACAGTATTCGTGATGATGACTGGGTCGCTCAAATCGTTAGTCCACACCTAGGCCACTTGCTTTATCAAATTCAGTGGCCTAGCGACTTTGCTACCTTTACCGCAGGTCACCTAACAATTAAAGAGTCCACTCACCGCTTTAGCCCAATGTCTATCAACCGTAGAATGGTAGGCAAATCCAGACCGTTACTATCCTCAGCGCTAGGGCTGGCTTTTTTAAGCGCGGTCTCAGATGAAAGCCGCGAAAAAATCCTCAGCCTTGCTAAGTTAGCGGGTGATGCTTCAGTACATATGGAGGGCAAAGAAAACCTTATCAAAGCCATTCAAGTCGCACGCGTACGTGGCTACTCTGAATCTTCGGGAGGCACCCAACATAATATTAGTGCCATTGCCAAACCCATCTGCTGGCACAATCGTGTCGTAGGGGCGATTAACATTATGTTTTTTCGTCAAGCTCTTACTCCGACTAAAGCCGCTGAGCTCTATTTAAAGCAGCTTGAGCAATGTGTCTACAACATCGAACAAGAGCTCAAATCCATCCCTTTAGATAGCAGTACAGGCTGGGTAAAAAGACGGGATTTGTAAAAATATTCTTGCTTATTTTTCCCACTGCCCATATAATTACGTCTTTAGCTGCTACCAAACACATGCAGTACGTGCCCAAGTGGTGGAATTGGTAGACGCGTCGGACTCAAAATCCGATCCCG